>SKYD01000098.1 GCA_007128075.1 Thiorhodovibrio sp. | reverse complement strand
CTGGTTCGGTCGCGGACATCCATCACCGTGATGTCTTTGGCCTTCATATCATTCAGGGTTTCTAAAATCAGAGTTTTCAATTGTTCAAGCTGCATAACTATTCCGATAAGTGTTCAGTGCGATACAACTGCTGGGCGTGAATCATCTCCAGCACCGCATCGGGTAATAAAAAACGGGCACTGCGCCCAGTGGCAATCTGATGACGGATCGCCGTTGCTGAGATCGCCAATTGGGTCACCGATTGCACCCAGATGCGCCCACCAGGGGCAGCCCGCAGATCAGCGAGTTGATCAGTGCGCCGCTCCTGAAGCTGGGTGCGTAAGTTGATGTCGCGGGGCAGGGCGGCTTCGGGGCGTTGCATCACCACTAAATGTGTTAGATCCAAAATATCTAGTGGACGATGCCAGTCAAGAAAGCCACTAAAGGCATCCGCCCCAATCAGCAAACACAGCGGCACTCTCAACCCCAATTCAGCACGCAATGACACCAAAGTATCATAGGTGCGCGAGGGGCCATCGCGCTCAATCTCGCGGTCATCGACGATCAATCCTGGCTGATCGGCAACGGCTGCCTGCACCATCGCCAGCCGTGCAGCGGCGGGTGCTTGGGGCTGGGCGCGGTGTACTGCCTGATTTAAGGGAATCAAGCGCAACTCATCGAGCATCAACAGCTCAAAAACATCCAGTGCCGAGCGCAGATGACCATAATGCACTGGATCGAAGGTGCCCCCCAAAAGACCGATCATAATTCCGTTCTCGTCTTGAGTTGTCTTACCGACGGATCGTGCCGTCACCTAAGACAATGAATTTTTGACTGGTTAAGCCCTCCAGCCCCACCGGGCCGCGAGCATGAAATTTATCGGTGCTGATGCCAACCTCGGCACCCAAACCGTACTCAAAGCCATCGGCAAAGCGAGTCGAGGCGTTGACCATCACCGAGCTAGAATCCACTTCGCGTAGAAAACGCCAGGCGCGGCTGTAATCCTCAGTTAAAATTGCCTCGGTATGGCGTGAGCTGTGGCGTTCGATATGATCGAGTGCTTGGTCAAGATCCGTCACCACCCGAATCGATAAAATGGGGGCGAGATATTCAGTATCCCAATCCGCTGCGCTGGCAGTCACTGCTTGCGGAACCAAAGCGCAGGTTTGCGGACAACCGCGTAACTCAACGCCCTTGTCGATCAACGCCGCCGCCAGCCGTGGCAGGATCGTTGGGGCAATCGCCTGCGCAACCAGCAGTGTTTCTAAGGTGTTGCAGGTGCCATAACGCTGCGTTTTGGCGTTGAGCGTCACCGCAAACGCTTTGTCGAGATCGGCGCGATCATCAATATACAGATGACAGATGCCGTCGAGATGTTTAATCACTGGCACCCGTGCCTCGCGGCTGATGCGCTCAATCAGCCCTTTGCCACCACGCGGAATGATGACATCCACATACTCAGGGTGACTGATCAAGGCGCCGACTGCCGCCCGATCCGTGGTTGCCACCACCTGCACTGCAGTCACTGGCAGCCCGGCGCTGTCGAGTCCCTGAGCGATGCAGCCAGCAATCGCCTGATTGGAGTGTAAGGCCTCGGAGCCACCGCGCAGCAGGGTCGCATTGCCCGATTTTAAACACAGAGCAGCGGCATCGGCGGTGACATTGGGGCGCGATTCATAAATGATTCCGACGACACCAAGTGGAACTCGCATCCGCCCAACCTGAATCCCCGAGGGTCGATAATTCAGATCAGTGATCGCGCCGATGGGGTCAGGCAATGCCGCCACCTGATGCAGACCAGCGATCATATCATCAATGCGTCCTGGCGTGAGCTCAAGCCGATCCAACAACGCAACATCAAGCCCCTTGGTCGCCCCCGCCTCAAGATCGCGCTGATTGGCTGCGGCTAAGGCAGGTCGCGCCTGATCCAGGGCACCAGCAATTGCTGTCAGTGCGGTGTTTTTGGCAGCGGTAGAGGCGCAGGCGAGCACCCGCGCTGCATCTCGTGCGGCTGTCCCCAGTTGCTGCATATAGTGGTCAATGTCATCAATCATCATATACCTCAAAATTGTGTTTGCGTCTAATGACTCAACGCCTCAAAAAAAGCATACGCCAGTCGGGTGTCGGCGCTGATTTCTAACAGCGACAGGGTGCGTTTTTGCCATGTCGAGACCTCAGCGGTTGCGTCATCAAAATCGCTAATTTGCCAATAGCCCATCGACCAGTCGCTAAATAAGCGGTGCGGGGCATAGCCACGCCCGACGACTTGAATTTGTTGATGGCGTGGATCGTTGACAATGCGCTCGACCAGCGAATCCAGCACCTCCCGCCGTCCCTCAAGCAACTGCATGAAATAGCCCTGGCGATAAATCAAACAGCCAGTGATCCCTAACCGCTGATTGTTGCGCTGGGATTGCTGCAAAATGGTTTTCAATGCCGCCTCATCGACATCCGCGCTCGCCTTGCTGACATAGATCACATAATAAACCTGCGGATGCTGCTCACTGCTGAGTTGGCGTTGACCGTCGATCTTGTCCACTAGCGCCGCCTCAGTCATCGGGCGGGCGCACAGAAAGCCCTGCACTGACTCGCATTGCAAGGCTTTGAGTTCAAACAACTGGGTTTCGTTTTCGACCCCTTCGGCGATCACTGTTTTGCCGAGTGCGCGTGCCATTTTGATCACGGCATTGATAATTAGCCGCGAATCGTGGCGTTTGTCCAGCCCATCGACAAATTCACGATCAATTTTGATCAGCGACACTGGCAGCCGCAACAATTGCAGCAGCGACGAATAGCCAGTGCCAAAATCATCCACCGCCACTCGCATCCCTAAATCAGCGAGGCGGTTGAGTTCACGCAGATTTTTCTCAACATCGGAAAACAGCGAGGTCTCGGTCAGCTCCAGCACCAGCCGCTTGGGGTCAGCGCCGGTCGCTTGCAGAATAGCGGCAAACTCCTCGGCAAGGTTCGGCTGGTTAAGCTGTTTGGTGGACAGATTGACCGATAAATAAAAGTGCTCTTGTGGATAGCGCGCCATCAGCCGCGCCAGGGTTTCGCAAGCACGGGTAAACACCCAGGTGCCGAGTGGATTGACCAGACCATTTTGTTCAGCAATCGGGATAAACACCGCCGGTGAGATCGGCCCGCTTTCTGGTGTCCAGCGCAGTAGTGCCTCCGCGCCCTTGACCCGCCCATTGTGTGCCGAGACGATGGGCTGAAACAGCAGCGTCAGCTCATCGCGCTCAATGGCGTGGCGCAGCCCGTTGACCAGCTCCAGACGGTTGCGTGCCTTTTCAGTTAATTCATTGGAAAACGGCCGCCAGCCATCGCGCCCCTGTTCTTTTGACAGATACATCGCGGCATCGGCATTGCGCAGCATGGCATCGGCATCGGCGATGTCACCCCGTCCCAGCGCCAGCCCGATACTGGCAGTACAAACCACGGCTTGCTCATTAAGCTGCAACGGAAGGCGCAGCGCATCATTGATGCGTTCCGCCAAGCGTTCGATCTGTAAATCTTGGTCGATGTTTTCACACAACACCACAAATTCATCACCGCCGAGCCGCCCCACGGTGTCCCCGGGGCGCACCTGTTCCAACAGCCGATTGGCGACATGCACCAGCAGTTGATCGCCCGCATCATGGCCGTGGGTGTCGTTGATCAGTTTGAAATGATCGAGATCGATAAACAGCAGCGCGACACATTGCAGAGTGCGCTGTGAACGCTGCAAGGCTTTGGTCAAGCGATCTTTGATTAGCGCCCGATTGGGCAGTCGGGTCAATGGATCGTGGGTGGCACGCCACAGCAAGTCCTCTTCTGCCAGTTTTTTGGCAGTGATGTCGCGCAGGGTGGCCACCAAAACCAGCCGCCCTTGGTCATCGAATTTACTGATCGAGACCTCGGCAGGAAATTGGGTGCCATCCTTGCGATAGCCCTCAATCTCGCTCCGATGTCCCATCCGACGCTCGGTGTCGGCACTGTGACGAAACCGCTCGAACATCTGCGCATGGCGAGCGCGTTGATGCGGCGGCAAAAGAAAATGTACGCTCATCCCGGGCAGCTCATCCGCACCATAGCCGAGCATCTGGCTGGTGCTGCGATTGGCTTGGAGAATCACCCCCTGTTCATCGGTGGTAATCACCGCGACATCGGTGGCATCAAAAATGCGCTGAAACAGCCCGGCAGCGGGTGCAGGCTGGGCAGCGGCCTGTTCATTGGCATTCTCTGTGGCGGAACTGCGCTCCGCAACTGCGAAGGCCTGGCGATAGCGGTCTGGAATCTCGGGCGCAATCGGTCCGAATGATTCAACAATGGCGAAGGTGCCATCGGCATTGCAACGGGCGAGATGGCAGTTGACGGTGGCGTGATGGGTGAGCGCATCCATCAGGATCTCGCCTTGACAGGAACTGATGCGAATCTGCTCCAAGGCGGCAACCACCGCCTCAGCATCGGTGGTGCCCGCCTGGGTGACTGCTTGGGCATAGGCATGAACACAGGCATAGGTGCCTTCGCCAAAATTGGTCAACACCCCGCGCCCGGCTGGCCAGAGCGCATCGACCCCAGGATGACGCGCCAGTTGTGCCAGATACGCCTGATTGGTCGG
Organism: Thiorhodovibrio sp.; assembly: GCA_007128075.1. Classification (GTDB taxonomy): domain Bacteria; phylum Pseudomonadota; class Gammaproteobacteria; order Chromatiales; family Chromatiaceae; genus Thiorhodovibrio_B. The sequence goes on along the minus strand of SKYD01000098.1, from coordinate 1,858 downwards.
GGTGTCCACCGCCATAAAATAGGTGTTGCAGGAGAACAGCCCCTCGCGCACCTCGGGAGCCAAACAGCCCGCCAACGCCTCGTCATAATGCCCCATCACCACCGCCATGCGCGATTTGAGACCGCGCTCGGCGAAGCGATTGAGCAATGCGATCTGATCACTGCCCGCAAAATAGGGCACAAACACATCCGCGCCGGATTTGGCGACATCATCGAGCAGGTGTTCAAGCTGCTCATTGCTCACCCCAATTGGCAAATACAGCTCGCCGACCACCTCGCCGCCAAGCTTGGTCAGCGCCCGTTTGGCGGCATCAATCGAGCCTCGCGGCCATTCGTAATTGTTGCCGGCAAAGAACATTTTCAGACCGAACCGCTCCGCCATGTAGGGGATCATCTTGTCGATCTGTTGATTGGGCAGCGCAGCAAAATGAAAGAAATAACGCCCCGAGATGCTGCCCTCATAAAACGAGAAATTCAGATACGGGGTGCGGGTTGGCTCCGCCACCATGGTCGCTACCGCAATCCGCGAGTTACTGAGCAGATTGCCGATCAGCGCACTGGCACCATGCACCTCACGCAGCCGCTTGGCAGCCGCGACCGCCGTTTCCGGCATACTGCCGTCGTCCTCGACAATGAGTTCCAAGGGGCATCCCAGAAGCCCGCCAGCGGCGTTGATCTCAGCAGTGGCAATCTCGGCCGCCCAGACGATTTCCGGGCCATAGAGCGCAACCAGACCGGTCAACGGGGGCATCAGCCCTAAACGAATTGGGGTAGCAGACATCGGAATTCTCAACAATGTTGATGACGGGATGATGCAACAAACAAGCCGAGTTGCCCCGATTCTAGCAGCCTGTCGGGTTTTCGCCTTCCGGGGGCGTCATCAGATGCAAGTTGAGCGCATGCCTCTTTTCCTTGTCTGCCGATTCGGTCATCATGTCCCCAGGTTCAAGCAAGGTTCATGGCCCGTCGACGGGAGACATGCATGTTTCGTCCCATCTGGTTGCTGATTGCCCTGTTTGCGGCGATGTCTGCGGCGCTGAGCATCGGTTTGACCGAGTGGTTTAGCCTGTATCCCTGTCACCTGTGCATTTTCCAGCGCCTGCTGTTCATGGTGCTGGCGGTGTTGGCTCTGGCCGGCCTGGTGTTCGGGGCATCCCTGGTGGGAGGGGTTTCCGGCCTGCTGGTGCTGATGGTGGCCGCTGTGGGTATGGGGGTGGCGGGGTATCAGAGCTGGCTTGAACGCCAGCCGCCAGATCTCGGATTTTCCTGTGTGGGGCCGGAAATGGGGCCGATCGAGCATCTGGTGGAATGGCTGGGACAGCAGGTGCCCACCCTGTTCCTGGCCACCGGGCTTTGTGATGACATGGGGCCGCAATGGCTGGGAATGTCCTTTGCCAATGCCGCCCTGGCAGGCTATCTGCTGGTATTTGTGCTGGGCCTTTGGGCGTTGTGGCGCATACGGCAGTCCTTTACCTGATCCTGGTTTATGGGTTATGATGCCCCAATCCTGATGATATTGCCTTGCAGATCGGGTCACGGCCTGAGGGCAATGTTACGCAAGTCAAGCGGGTCAGCCATGCTGAATGGCCATGCACCTTGGCCCGTTTCGAGTCTTGGGTTGACCCTGTATTCAAGGCCCCTGATGGGGTTTTTTTGTTGGCTGGCCCGCAAGCTTGTCGGTCGTCCGGCAGGACGGCACTGATAAGGCGGCACCCCCGGTGCCGGGTCGGTGAGTATTCTTGAATGGGCCGCAGGCCCATTTTTTGTTTGTGGAGAGTGCGTGAGTCACGACGCCCAGGAACTGAAGCAGTTGATTGCTCCCGTTGTCGCCGGCCTTGGCTTTGAGCTTTGGGGGCTGG
>SKYD01000105.1 GCA_007128075.1 Thiorhodovibrio sp. | reverse complement strand
GGACGCATGCCTGCCAAACGCTATGCCTCGGCCTCATCGCCACTAGATGGGCTGTTTTTTAGCTAATCCGTGACGGTTGATTCGGCGAGGCATCGCCCGATTCGCAGTTTTGTGCGGCGCGAGGGGCGACTCACGGCGGCTCAGGCGCGGGCTTTAGAGACATTATGGCCGCGCTTTGGCGTGGATTGGCAGCCGCACACCGCGCTTGATCCGCAACGGCTGTTTGCTGCTGACAAACCGCTGTATCTGGAAATCGGCTTTGGCAACGGCGAGCAGCTCATTCATCTGGCGCAATCCAATCCTGAACAGCACTATCTTGGGCTGGAGGTACACCGCCCGGGCGTGGGGCAGTTACTCCTAGCACTGGAGCGCGAGCAGTTGCACAATGTCCGTGTGCTGTGCGCCGATGCCATGCTGGTGCTTGAACAGGGATTGCCCGCACAGAGTCTAGCTGGAGTCTATCTGTTATTCCCTGATCCTTGGTCGAAAAAGCGTCACCATAAGCGGCGCATTGTGCAGCCGCCTTTGGTGCAGCACCTCGCTCGTTGTGTGCAACCTGGCGGCTTTGTGCATCTTGCCACGGATTGGGAGCCGTATGCGGCACAGATGCTGGCGGTCTTCGAGGCGGCTGCGCCGTTGTTTGTCAATCAGGCAGGTGCTGGTCAATTTAGCCCGCGCCCACCCGAGCGCATCCTCACCCGCTTTGAGCGCCGTGGCGAGCGACTCGGCCATCAGGTGCATGATCTGCGCTTGATTCGTTGCTGATGGCAAGTCTACGCTTACAGGGAGTGCGGGTGCTGCAGCTTGCCCCGATTGAATTAGAGATTGCGGCTGGTAGCCTGGTCATGCTGTCGGGTGCGTCGGGCGCGGGCAAAAGTCTGTTACTGCGTGCGCTTGCTGATCTCGATCCCCATAGCGGTGAGGTGTACCTTGGCACTGAGCCGCGTTCACGGATGCCCGCATCCAGTTGGCGGCGGCGGGTCGCTTTGTTACCCGCAGAATCAAGCTGGTGGGCTGAGACCGTGGGTGATCATTTTCCTCAAAACTGCCACGAGTTGACACCCTGGTTTGAGCGGTTGGGATGGTCACTCACCGTTTTGCAGTGGGCTGTTGCCCGCTTGTCTACGGGCGAGCGCCAGCGGCTGGCATTGTTAAGAGCATTGGCATTACAGCCCGAGGCGTTGTTACTCGACGAGCCAACGGCGCATCTGGACGCTGCCAATGGCAGCCAAGTTGAGGCACTGATTGCCGACTATCGGCAACGCCATCAAACCGCCGTGCTCTGGGTAAGCCACGATGCCAAGCAGCGCCACCGCTTAGGCGACCAGTCGTTTTGCATCAGCCAAGGTCAGTTGATTCCCGAATTTATACACCGATGATCACCCTGTCTGCTGGAGATTTAAGTCTGGCTGCGGTGTTGGTGCTGTTGGTGGCGTTGCTGTCGCTGCAATTGCATTTAGGACTGGAACGGCGGCTGTTGATCGCCGCTGGGCGCAGTGTGTTGCAACTGATGCTGCTCGGGCTGGTGCTCAAAACTCTGTTTGCGACCCAAGCACTGTGGCTGATTTTGTTATTGGCGTTGATTATGCTTGCGGTGGCGGGCTGGGAGGTGATGGCGCGGCAACAGCGCCCCTATCGCGGATTCTGGGGCTATGGCATCGGGGCGTTGTCGATGTTTATCTCTTCGTTTAGCATCACGGTGTTGGCGTTGACGCTGATCATTCGGGTCGAGCCGTGGTATCAGCCGCAATATCTGATTCCGCTACTGGGGATGCTGCTGGGCAACACCATGAACGGGATCGCAATCGCGCTCGATCAGCTCACCCGCCAAGCGGTTGCCTCCCGCGCCCAGATTGAGGCACAGTTATTACTCGGTGCGCACTGGGATCAGGCGATTGCTGGCTTGCGCCGTGAATCGCTGCGTGCTGGGCTGATTCCAATTATCAACGCGATGAGCACCGCCGGCATTGTCAGTCTGCCCGGAATGATGACCGGGCAGATTCTCGCTGGTGGCCCACCGCTGGAAGCTGCAAAATATCAAATCATGATTTTGTTACTGATCAGTGCCGGAACTGGCTTTGGCAGCATTGCCGCGGTGTGGATTGGCTCGCGCCGTTTATTTGATGACCGCGAACGCTTGCGGCTGGATCGGTTGCGCAGTCCACGAATTTGAGCGCGTAGATCGATCTAAGCCCCTCAAGATGCCAGCACTTTGCGTTTATAGCCAGCGTTTTTCAGCTCGTTTAGGTAGGTTGTCCACAGGTCTTGTTGATTGCGACCTAGGTCGTATAAATACTCCCAGCTAAAGATGCCAGTGTTGTGCTCGTCATCAAAATGCAGACACACTGCGTAGTTGCCCACTGGCTCGATCTGATCGATGTTGACCTCTTCTTTGCCGGTCTGCAAGATGCGTTGTCCTGGTCCATGCCCCATCACTTCTGCTGAGGGCGAGTACACTCGCAATAGCTCAATCGGAAAAGTAAAGTGTGCGCCGTCGTCAAAGGTGATTTCAAGCACCCGCGAGGCGCGATGTAGATTCAGTTCGGTGGGCGTTGGCATCAAAGGTTGCTCCGTGGATTATAAAATGTACTGCGACAAATCTTCGTCAGCGGCAAGTTCGCCGAGATTTTTGTCAACATAGGCTGCATTGATCTCAATGGTCACCCGATCAAGCTCTGAGGCATTGAACGAAATGTCCTCAAGCAACCGCTCCATCACCGTGTGCAGCCGCCGTGCTCCGATATTCTCAGTGCGTTCGTTGACTTGCCAAGCAATCTCGGCAATGCGGCGGATGCCCTCGTCCTGAAAGCTCAGGGTGACACCTTCGGTGTTGAGTAAAGCGCAGTATTGATCGGTTAGCGATTCGTTCGGCTCGGTGAGAATGCGTACAAAATCAGTGGTGGTTAACGCCTGTAATTCAACCCGAATCGGCAGCCGCCCTTGCAATTCAGGAATTAAATCCGAGGGTTTTGCCAGATGGAACGCGCCCGAAGCAATAAACAAAACATGATCAGTGCGCACCATGCCGTGCTTAGTGGATACGGTGCAGCCTTCGACCAGTGGGAGCAGATCGCGCTGCACGCCTTCACGGGACACATCCGCTCCACCAGTGTGCTCAGAGCGTTTGGTCACCTTGTCGATCTCATCTAAAAAGACGATGCCATGTTGCTCGACATTGTTCAGAGCGCGTAATTTAATCTCTTCTTCGTTGACGCGCTTGGCAGCCTCCTCATCGCGCAACACCTTGCGCGCCTCAGCGATTTTGAGTTTGCGTCGTTTGGTGCGATTGGAGCCGAGATTCTGAAACAGCCCTTGCAATTGATTGGTCATTTCTTCCATCCCCGGCGGGGCGACAATCTCCACCCCAACGGGGGACGCGCTGACCTGAATCTCAATCTCGCGGTCATCAAGCTCGCCAGCGAGTAATTTGTGACGAAACTTATCACGGGTTGCTGAGGAGATATAGGAACCTCGGCTATCGTCCTCAAAGTTCGAAGGCGGCGGCAGCAAGGCATCGAGAATCCGCTCCTCGGCGGCGGCTTCTGCCTGTTCGATGTTGCGCTCCATTTCCTGTTCGCGTTCCATTTTGATGGCAATATCTGTCAGATCGCGCACGATGGATTCAACATCGCGTCCAACATAGCCGACTTCGGTGAATTTGGTCGCTTCGACTTTGATAAAGGGCGCGTTGGCAAGTTTTGCCAAGCGGCGCGCGATCTCGGTTTTGCCAACACCCGTTGGCCCAATCATCAGGATATTTTTCGGGGTGATTTCCGAGCGCATCGGCTCGGCAATCTGCATCCGCCGCCAACGATTGCGCAAGGCAATGGCGACGGCGCGTTTGGCCTGTTGTTGGCCGATGATGTGTTTATCGAGTTCGGCAACGATGCGTTGCGGGGTGATTGCAGACATGACAATTCTCGTTGAGCGGTGGTTTATTCGGTCGCAGCGGCCAATTCTTCAATGGTAAGCTGGTGGTTGGTGTAGACACACACATTGGCAGCGATTCCCAGGGCGCGTTCGACAATGGTGCGGGCATCAAGCTCAGTATTTTCTAATAATGCCAATGCTGCACACTGTGCGAATGCACCGCCTGAGCCAATCGCCATCAAATCGTGCTCTGGCTCCACCACATCGCCCGTGCCCGATAAAATTAGCGAAGATTGGTGGTCGGCAATACATAGCATCGCCTCCAAGCGGCGTAGCATCCGATCAGTGCGCCAATCTTTGGCCAGCTCGACCGCCGAGCGCAGCAGATGGCCTTGATGTTTTTCCAGTTTGGCCTCAAAGCGTTCAAAGAGGGTGAAGGCATCGGCGGTGGCCCCAGCAAAGCCGGCCAGCACGCGCTCTTTATACAGCCGGCGCACCTTGCGCGCATTGCTTTTCATAATGGTCTGGCCAAGTGAGACCTGGCCATCGCCACCAATGACCACACGGCCCTGGCGACGGACCGAAAGAATTGTGGTGCCGTGAAATTGTTCCATAATAACGCTCGCATCCCAAAATAATGATTGGGCTTATTCTACGCAATCACCGCGGCTTGCGCACTGTATCTTATGTGCAACAGTTATGATTTTTTTGATTTTTGTCAAAGCAATGGGTTAAGTTATTATATCGTTGTGCCGCTGTTCGGTACGGCTTTAGATTGTAGGTAATCGTGGTATATGAACAACAAACAAGCAATTTTTTCGATGCGCGGCGGCTGGATTGGGGCACTGATGCTCTGTGCGCTGTTGAGCGGATGTTATGAAACTCTGCCGATGGATAAGGTCTATGCCGAGCCTGGGCAGGACAATGTCCTCGCTTGGCAGATTGCCGATCCGGCATTTGATGACCCGACGCTGGAGGCTCCCTTGCCTTGGCCGCCGTCGCAGCAGGCTCCGCCACCGCAAGAGGCGGCAGCACCGCGAAAGCTCTATGAATGGCATGGTGACGGGCGCAAAATCACCCGTATTGTGGTCGATACCAATGAGCAACGGGCGGTTTTTTACGATGGCAACGAGGTCATTGGCTGGAGCACCGTCGCCACGGGGTTAGCAAATCACCCAACGCCCACTGGCGAGTTTGAGGTGATTGAAAAAGTGGTTGATAAATACTCCAATCTTTATGGTCGAATTTATAACCGCGCCGGGCGGCTGGTCAACAGCAGTGCTCGCCAAGGCCGCGATCCAATCCCCGCTGGTGGCCGCTTTGCTGGCTCGCCGATGCCGCATTGGATGCGCATGACCCATGATGGCATCGGGATTCATGCCGGCCCAATCCCACGGCCTGGCTCACCGGCCTCGCATGGCTGCATTCGGCTGCCCAACAAAATGGCAGAAACTGTGTATCAGCATACCCCGATGCGCACCCAGGTGACGGTCGTGGGCAATGGTCCTGATTATGGCAATTATGCTGAACGCTTGCGTCAACAGCGCGATGAACGGATTCGGCAACGCCAAGCGGCACAGCTTGCTGAGGCGGCGGCACCTGACAGCACAGCCGACTCGCTCGATGCAGCCGCCTATGAAGGGGGCATGTTCAGCGAAGATGAAGTTGTTGATTAAACTCTTTTTGTTTAATCTATGCAACGCATCGCACTATTTGCTGCCACCTCGGGGCATAGTGGCGTGGATCGAATTCTGCGCCATCTGGCGCAGCAATTTGCTGCCTGGGGCATTGCGGTCGATGTGCTTCAGATTCGCGAACACGGCCCTGTCATTGATCCTGCCACCATCCCCAAGCTGCGGCTGATTGATCTTGGAGCACGGCATGTCGCTACCGCCTTGCCAGGCTTGGTGCGCTATCTGCGCCGCGAACGCCCCGCTGCGTTGCTCAGTGACAAAGATCGGGTGAATCGTCTCGCGGTGGTGGCGCGCAGGCTATCTGGTGTTCAACTGCGGCTGACGCTGCGCATCGGCACCACAGTGTCGGTGAATCTTGCAGCGCGACGGCGCTTGGATCGCACACTGCAACGGCTGTCGATGCGCTATATTTATCCTCATGCTGATGCCATTGTCGTTCCATCCCAAGGAGTTGCTAACGATCTCGTCACAGTTGCGCAACTTAATCCCGCCCGCATCCAGGTGGTGCCAAGCCCGATTGTCACCCCAGAGTTATACACCGAAATTGCACAACCGCCGCCGCATCCCTGGCTTGCAGCGGGAATGCCGCCGGTGGTGTTGGGTGTTGGCGAGCTTAGCGAGCGCAAGGATTTTGCCACCCTGATTCGTGCTGTGGCGCGTTGCCAACCTTGTCGGCTGATTTTGCTTGGGCGTGGACGACAAGCCACCGCGTTACGGCAACTCGCCGCCGACTTAGGCATCGCCTCCAGTGTGGATTGTCCTGGTTTTGTTGCCAATCCTTGGTGCTGGATGCGCCATGCGGCGTTGTTTGTATTAAGTTCGCGTTGGGAAGGGCTGCCAGTGGCATTGATCGAGGCCTTGGCCTGCGGCACGCCCGTTGTTGCCACAAACTGTCCG
>SKYD01000059.1 GCA_007128075.1 Thiorhodovibrio sp. | reverse complement strand
TCCACAGTGCTGCCCGTGACTATGCCCAGCAGCGCGATTTTCCCGCCAAGGCCGGCACCTCGCGGCTGTCGCCTTTCTTGCATTTTGGCGAGATCGGGCCGCGTCAGATCGTTCACGCCCTCGATCAAGCGGGCATTGCTGCCGAGGCCTATGAACGCGAGCTGGGCTGGCGCGAGTTTAATCATCAGCTACTCTATCATTTTCCGCACACCACCGACGCGCCACTGAATCCGCGCTTTGCTCACTTTCCGTGGCGCGAGTGCGCGGCTGATGATCCACAATTGCAGGCCTGGCAGCAAGGGCGCACTGGCTTTGCGCTGGTGGATGCCGGAATGCGTGAGCTGTGGCACAGCGGGTGGATGCACAATCGGGTGCGGATGCTCGTCGCCTCGTTTCTAACCAAGCATCTGCGATTGCCGTGGACAGTGGGGGCGCGGTGGTTTTGGGACACGCTGGTCGATGCCGATCTAGCCAACAATAGCCAAGGCTGGCAATGGACTGCCGGTTGTGGTGCCGATGCCGCGCCCTATTTTCGGATTTTTAACCCGGTGCGCCAAATCGAGCGTTTTGACCCGCAGTGGCAGTATATTCACCACTGGTGCCCAGAATGGCGAACAGATGGCACCCCGCCACCGCCGATTGTTGATCTTGCCGCTGCGCGTGAGGAGGCACTTGCTGCTTATCGCCAAAGCGCGGATGTGAAATAACTATTTGTCACTTGTTGAGCTTGAAAGATGACCAATCATCCTGATCCACGCGAAGAGATCGTGCAGCGCCGTCTGGTGATGGTGCAATTACAAACCGACCTTGCCTATCTGCAAGCGCGACTTGGGCTGATCGGCGAGCCAGTCACCACCAATCAAGAGGCGCAACGGCGGACATTTAAGTTGTTGCATCAAACACTTGGTCAGCAAATGATCCACACCAAGCGTAGCGCCAGCACCAATTAACACTATTTGCCAAGCTTCATTCGCTGTTCAAGCAATGCCTGGCGTTGTAAGTGCATTACGCACTGTGACAAGGCTTGAGCGTCCCGTGGCTTAATGTTGGTCAATTCAAGCCCAACCACAGCCTCCGAATTGTCTTGCTTGGTGCGCACATTACGAACATAGACATCAACGACAATATCCAATAATTCTTGGATGCGAATCCGCACCCAATACAACTGAGAACCAGTGTGTATGCGATCAAGCAGCAGCGGATTGGCATGAATTCCCACGCCGGTTGTCGATATATCCACAATTCGATTATAAATCAACGGAATCTTGGCCTCGCCATCGGGGATAATATCGGTGACTGGTGGCGAGGTTGGCTCATCGACATTGCGCACAATCAAGGTGGCAGCAATGGTTTTAGGGACATCGACGCGAAACGCTTCACGCCGTTGTAATTGAAATAAAACCTTTGGATAAACAATCTCATAATAGCGATCGCGCCCTTCTTCAAAAACCTCCAAGGCTGGAATTTCAAACCAAGTGTACAAAGAGTCGATCACACAACGCACCTGAAGATGTGGCGCGGATTCAATGTGCTCACGGATCGAGAGCGGTGCGGAATCGACCAGTAGACAACGCGCCTCAGCATCGTTTTCAACAATCGCTAGGGAGGCAAAAAAGTGATCATCAGGGGTATGGAGCTGCAGCTTGCCGCGCCCCTTGAAATGCTTTGCTAAAATGTTGCTGATAACACCTGGGCGATCAATTTTGGTGATGTGTTCGTTATGTTGCATGTCAACTTTTTGTTAATTAATGGCAAGAATGATTACGCAAAAAGAGCTTGAATCTTTGCCACATTGGGTTGTTCGATGACCCCGCGTTCGGTGACGATGACATCGACCAGCGCCGCCGGGGTGACATCGAACACTGGATTATAGGCACTCACGCCTTCGGGGCAGATGCGCTGCCCAGCACAACCAAGCACCTCATCGGCACTGCGTTGTTCAATCGGAATATCCTCCCCTGATGCCACGGCAAGATCAATGGTCGAGGTCGGGGCGGCAACCATGAATTTCACCCCGTGGTGGCGGGCGAGCACAGCAAGTCCATAGGTGCCGATTTTATTGCACACATCGCCGTTGGCGGCAATGCGATCCGAGCCAACGATCACCCAGCCGATCTCGCCCCGCGCCATCAGGCTTGCCGCGGCATGGTCGGTCTGCACAATCACCGGAATGCCCGATTGTTGCAGCTCCCAAGCAGTCAGACGCGCCCCCTGCATCCACGGACGGGTCTCATCAGCATAGACCTGGCGGATATTGCCAGCGGCATGGGCACTGCGCACCACGCCCAGCGCGGTGCCATAGCCGCCGGTGGCAAGTGCGCCGGCGTTGCAGTGGGTGATGATCGCGGTGGGCTGGGTGATCAATGCCGCGCCGAGGTCGCCCATGGTGCGATTGGCAACCACATCCTCGGCATGAATGCGCTTGGCCTCAGCCAGCAGTGCTGGCACCGGATCGAGATGATCGAGCTGGCCAATCAAGCCGCGCATCCGCTCAATTGCCCAATGCAGATTGATCGCCGTCGGGCGCGCACTTTCTAATAACACCAAATCAGTCGCCAGATGCGCCCGCCAGTGTTCGCCAGCCTCGGCAAATCGCATCCGCGCCGCCAGCACCACACCATAGGCGGCGGCAACACCAATCGCTGGCGCACCGCGCACCACCATGGTGCGAATCGCCTCGCCAGTGTCGGCAGCGGTTTCACACACAACAAAATGACTCTGCTGTGGTAGCAGGCGTTGATCGAGCAGATACAGCCGCTCCTGATCCCAAATCACGGCATGGTCAGGATGGGCGATGAGTGATGATGTTTCCATGATGGTTCCCAATGTGGCAAAGTTTAAGCGACGATTGTTGGCTTTTTTGTGACCAAACTCAAGGGGGACGATTGATGCACGCTGAATTAATGATTGATGCCGACTGGATTCTGCCCGTCGATCAGGCAAACCGCACCTTAAAACAGTATAGCCTAGTCATAGATGCAGGGCGGATTGTGGCAATCCTACCGCGGGCCCAGGCGCGTGAGCAGATTGAAGCGGCGACAGCAATCAGCTTGCCAGGGCATGTGCTGCTGCCCGGGCTGGTCAATGCGCATACCCATGTGCCGATGTCGCTGCTGCGCGGGCTGGCGGATGATCTGCCGCTGATGACCTGGCTGCATGAACATATCTGGCCAGCCGAACAGCGGTGGATGGATGAGGATTTTGTCGCCGCTGGCACGCGGCTGGCGCTGCTGGAGATGGTGCGCGGTGGCGTGACCTGTTTTAACGATATGTATTTTTTTGCTGAGACCACGGCCAAGATCACCGCCCAAGCGGGGATGCGGGCGCGGATCGGGATGATCGTTGCTGATTTTCCAACAGGCTATGCCGCTGATGCCGAGGGCTATGTGCAACGCGGTCTGGAGCTGTATGAGCAATATCGTGACCATCCGCTGGTGCGCCCTGCCTTTGCCCCGCATTCGCCTTATGCAGTGTCTGATGCCCCGTTGCAGCGGGTCGCCACACTGGCAGAAAAATTGGATGTACCAGTGCATATCCATGTCCACGAAACCCACGATGAGATCGTTCAAGCACTCGATGCCCATGGTCAGCGACCTCTGGCACGGCTGGAGCGTTTGGGTTTGGTCAACTCGCGTCTGGTGGCGATTCACATGACTCAGCTTGATCCTGCCGAGATCGACCGTCTCGCCGTTGTTGGGGCGCATGTGGTGCATTGCCCAGAATCCAATCTCAAACTCGCCAGCGGCTTTTGTCCAGTCGCCCAGCTTCGTGCAGCCGGGGTGAATGTGGCACTGGGCACCGATGGGGCGGCAAGCAATAATGACTTAAATCTATTGGGCGAGATGCGCACCGCCGCGCTGTTAGCCAAAGGCGTGGCAGGTTCAGCCGCTGCATTGCCAGCCAAACAGGCGTTGCGCATGGCGACCCTGGCAGGTGCTCAGGCGCTGGGGCTGGATGCTGAGATTGGCTCACTGGAGGTTGGCAAGGCGGCAGATGTGATCGCGCTGGACCTTAGCGATCCCCACACCCAACCGCTGTATCATCCATGCTCACAGATGGTTTATGCTGCCAGCAGCCACCAAGTGCGCCATGTGTGGATCAATGGTCGTCATGTGTTGTGCAATGGCGAACCGCTGCTGCTCGACTCGGATGCTATTGTGGCGCGCGCTGCTGCTTGGGGGCAGCGTATCAGCAGTTGAATTGTTGAGCGCTGGCCAAGCAGCATGGCCTGAATTGACATTTGTGTCACCGCCATCCAGCCTGCGTCTTAACGATTGGATGCCGCTCAAATCTTATCACTGTAGGGGCGGTTCGCGAACCGCCCTTACTTTTTTGAAGCCCACCCGACGCGAGTGCTCAAAGCAATGATCGCCGTCTGGTATGATGCCAAGCCATTCAGCCTAAATCTGAGATTTTCAGCACAATCAAGCGGCAATCATCATGTCTACAGCGAATCCCAAACCGTCCGATCCTTCAGTTCTCAAACGCCGCTTGATTGCCTTGATGTGGCTGCTGCTCGCCAGCGGCAGCGGTGTCGCCCAGTGGCTGCTGCTGCCAAAGATCAGCCCACCGCCCGCAGTTGAGAAGTATCTCTTTGAGGTTCTCTTTGCGCTGTTGATCGCCACGATCATCTTGGTGCTTGGTTTTCAGCGCCGAGTGCTGGCGCATCGCGCCGAACAGGGCATTGTCGCGCTGTTGCTGACGGGGATGGGGTTGTTGCTGGTCTATGCCGTCACCGACACCATCGAGCATTTCATCGTCTCTCCGCTGTGGTTCCACATGCTCTTCGAAGAAGTGCCCAAGCTAATCGGGGTCTTGGTGTTGCTGTTGGCTGGTCAGCGCTGGCTGGCAGTGTTTCAGGACATCACCGGGCAACGCGATGAGAAGCGTCAACTCGATTACAGCCAGCAACAGCTCGACTCGGTACTGGAGAGCCAACAGGCGATGCTCTGTCGCTTCCAGGCGGATACCACGCTCACATTCGTTAATGATGAATACTGTCGTTTATTTGGACGCAGCGAGGATGAATTGCTCGGGAGGCGGTTTCTCGATCTGATACCGGCATCCGAGCATGACACGGTTATGGAAAAGCTCGCTGCCTTGAATGCCCACAACCCCCGAACGACCTATATTCATCAGTCAATCCTTAGCGATGGCAGGCTGGTGTGGCAGCAGTGGACGGATCAGGTGATTGTCGATGAACACGGGGAGATTGTGGAATATCAGTCTATCGGGCGTGACATTACCGCTTACCAACAGGCGCAGGCCGCGCTTGCCGAGAACGAGCAGCGGTTGCGCACAATGTTGGACAGCATGGACGATCTCATCTATGTCAGCGATCTAAACACCGATGTCATTTTATTCGCCAACACCCAAACCCGAGCCGTCTTTGGCGACACCGAGGGACAGCCCTGCTGGCAGGCGATGCAACGCGGGCAAAGCGGTCGCTGTGCGTTGTGCCCGTCGCCAGCCGCATTGCTCGATGCAGATGGTCAGCCAACTGGCATCCAGCGCTGGACGATGCAAAATACCCTGAACGCGCACTGGTATGAGTGCCGCGATCAGGCGATCCGCTGGAGTGATGGCCATTATGTGCGTCTGGTGATGCTCACCGACATCACCGAGAGCAAGCAGATCGAGGATGCACTGCGCCGCAGCGAAGAAAATTACCAAACCTTGTTCCAGCATTCCATGCAGGCGATTTGTCTTCACGACTTGGATGGGCGGATTCTGGAGGTCAATCAATGCGCCTGTATGCTGTTAGGCTACACCCGAGAAGAGCTGCTTGGCCTGACAGTGTTTGACTTCCATCCCCCCAACTGCGCCACGGTTCCATCCAAAGATGAATTACTCCGTCAATTTCACGAGTGGATCCCTGGACAACGCCATGTTTTTGATACCGACCACCGACACCTGCGCAAAGACGGCACCACTTATCTTGCTGAGGTCGTGACAGGAGCCATTGAATACGACGGCAACCGCGTCATCCTCGCCTTTTTCAAGGACATCACCGAGCACAAACAGCTAGAAAATGCCTTGCACCACAGCCACGACCTGCTCACACAACTCTCGCAGCAAGTGCCCGGTGCGCTCTATCAATACCAGTATTTTCCTGACGGTCGCCACCGTTTCCCCTTTGTCACGGACAATTTTTGGCGCACCCACGAGATCGACCCCGGGACAATGACAGAGGATGCGAGCGGGGTGTTTGAACGCATTCACCCCGAGGATATTGAGCAGGTGATGCACAGCATCGTCGAGTCCTATCAAACTCAAACTGTCTGGGAGTGCGATTATCGGGTGATCTTACCTAAGCGCGGTTTGCGCTGGCTGCATGGCAGCGCCACACCACAGTCGCAACGACAACAAGATGGCTCAATGCTCTGGTATGGCTATATCAGCGATGTTACCGAGCGCAAGCAGATGGAAGAGGCACTGCGCCGCAGCGAACAAAATTATCAAACCTTGTTCG
>SKYD01000016.1 GCA_007128075.1 Thiorhodovibrio sp. | reverse complement strand
TTATTTAGTCTGAAGAACTTTCCTCACCTAAACGCCGCAAACGGCGGGGAATCGAACCCTTCGAGATTAAAAGATGTTTCAGGTAGTGAATGATGCCAAACCATACCACGAAAGCTCACTACAGTATTGAATCAGTCCAACGGGGGCTTCTCCTCATCGCTAAACCTCACGCCCGTCTCGCCGCAGTTGATGCCCGGCTTAAACTCATCGCCCTGCTGGTGTTGGCTTTTGCAATATCTGCCATTGATCGGTTAGAGTGGCTGCCGCTGGCATGGTTGCCAGTATTATTGGTGCTGTGGCTGGAGCCGCGTTCTTGGCATGAATGGTGGCAGCGGCTGCGCTATCCTTCATTGTTGATTGTGGTGTTAATTATTTTACTTCCTGTGCTCACTGGCTCCACGCCGCTGCTGTCGTGGATGGGGCTGACGCTAACCAGCGAAGGGTTGGCGGCAGCGGTGCTGATCACTGGGCGCAGTTATGCGATTTTAATTCTTGCTTTTGCCCTGTTGGGTAGCAGCCCATTGCTGGACAATTTGCGTGCTTTGCAACGCTTAGGTGTGCCAGATTTGATGGTTGATTTGGCGTTGTTGGTGGTGCGCTACATTGAGGTCGTCGCCAGCGATCTGCGCCAGATGCGCCGTGCTATGCAGCTACGCGGGTTGCCACCGCGCCGACTGTCATGGCGCAACCTACGCGCTACCGCCTGGCTGCTGGGCAGCCTGTTGGTGCGTAGCCACGAGCGTTCGCAGCGCGTCTATCTGGCAATGCGGCTGCGTGGCTACGGATCGTGATTGCGCTGCGCTGTGCCGAGGTTGCCTTTGCCTATCCTGAGCAACCAGAACTGTTTAGCGCGCTCAACTTTAGTGTCCACACAGGTGAGCGGGTGGGCATCATCGGCGCAAATGGCGCGGGCAAAACCACGCTATTTCATCTACTGTGCGGTCTACTCAGACCACAGCGCGGCACCATCGAGCGTTTTGGTAACAAAGTCGATCACGCTCGCTTCTCGCCTGATGTGGGACTGGTGTTTCAACATGCCGACGATCAATTATTTTGCCCCACAGTGCGCGAAGATGTCGCCTTTGGTGTGCAAAATCTCGGACTCGCGCCCGATCAGGTGCAACAGCGCGTCGCACAAACTCTGGCCCAGGTTGGCGCCAGCGAGCTGATTGATCGCATAGTACATCAGCTCTCAGGGGGCGAAAAACGCTTGGTGAGCATCGCTGGCGTGCTGGCTATGCAGCCACAATTGATGCTGTTTGATGAGCCAAGCGCGGGGCTTGATCTGCGCAACCGCCGCCGCCTGATTGATCTGCTTGCTACGCTTGATCTCACCATGCTGATCGCCTCACATGATCTAGAATTGCTGCTCGATCTTTGTCCGCGCCTGATGTTGCTTGATCGTGGTAAGCTTATCGCTGATGGTGACAGTCAGCAGATCATGGCCAATGCAGAGTTGATGCAACGCCATGGACAGGAAGTGCCCTGTTCGCTGCGATTCAAACGCGCCCTCAACAATGCTTGACACCATCCCCAGACCCATGGTTTAATGACGGCTTAACTGCAATGTTTGCCCAGGTAGCTCAGTTGGTAGAGCAGAGGACTGAAAATCCTCGTGTCGGTGGTTCGATTCCGCCCCTGGGCACCATCCTTTTATTTGCGGCAGCAAAGTCGTGAAACTTCTACACACCTCTGACTGGCATCTCGGACGCATGCTATACGGCAAATCACGCGATCCTGAGTTAGCTGAATTTTTACACTGGCTTGCCGCCACCATTCGCCAACAAGCAATTGATGTACTGATTATTGCTGGTGATGTATTCGATCACAGCCTGCCCAGCCATCGCAGCCAAGCCTTATATTATCGCTTTCTCTGCGAAGTTGTTGCCTCCAACTGTCGTCATGTGATTGTCGTTGCCGGCAACCACGATTCGCCCACCTTGCTCAACGCCCCCCAAGAGCTACTCAAAGCACTTAATGTCTATGTCATTGGACAAGCGACTGCCGATCCCTGCGATGAGGTGTTGATTTTGCGCGATGCCCAGCAGGTTCCAGAGCTAATTGTGTGCGCGGTACCTTATCTTCGTGACCGTGATCTACGCCGCGTCACCGCTGGCGAAACCTTGGCAGACAAAGAGCGCAAACTGATCGCTGGCATTGCCGATCATTATGCTGCGGTTGCTGACTGTGCAAAACAGCGCCAAGCCGCTCTCGGCGGCACGGTTCCCATCGTCGCCACTGGACATCTGTTCACGGCTGGCGGACAAACCCAAGCTGAAGATGGGGTGCGTTCGCTCTATGTCGGATCCTTGGCACAGGTTGGCATCAATTCGTTACCAAACTGTTTTGATTATCTGGCACTGGGGCATCTGCATGTGCCACAGATGGTCAATGGCTGCCCAACCATTCGTTACAGCGGCTCGCCGTTGCCGATGAGTTTTCGTGAGGCAACGCAGCAAAAAAGCCTGTGTTGCGTCGATCTCAACAGCACGCCAACCAGAGTTGATCTTATCCCCGTGCCGCAATTCCAGCCCTTGGAGTGGATTCAGGGTGATTGGCAGCACATTCGCGCCCGCTTACACGAATTAACCTGCGCTGAATCAACGGCCTGGCTCGAAATCGTGTATAATGGTCAAGACATCATCGGCGATCTACGGTCACAGCTTGAAGCACTGGTTGAGCCAACGGCGATGCAGTTGTTGCGGATTCGTGACCAACGCCGTTTAGAGCGCGTCTTGGCCGCTGTGACTGCCAAAGAAACTGTCGCCGAATTGACAGCCGAGATGGTGTTTGAGCGGTGTTTAGTAGCACACGAAATTCCAGAACATCAACATGATGCGCTGTGGCATGCCTATCGAGAAATCATCACTGCGCTACAAGAAGACGACAGCCGAGCACAAAAATTAAATGCGGATACTTCAACTTCGCTGCACCAATCTTAACTCGCTGGTCGGCGATTGGGTGCTTGATTTTACTCATCCTGCCTTCAGCGCAGAAGGGCTATTTGCCATCACCGGCCCAACTGGGGCTGGCAAAACCACGGTGCTCGATGCCATTTGCTTGGCACTTTATGGCCAGACCCCGCGTCTGGGCAAGATCACCAAAGGCAGCAATGAGATCATGTCCCGACATACTGGAATATGTTCAGCAGAGGTGACATTTTGCACCCAAAAAGGCTCATTTCGCTGTCATTGGAGCCAACGCCGGGCGCGTCAACAATCCACTGGCGAGCTCCAAACTCCGCGCCATGAGATATCCGATGCCAGTTCGGGCGCCCTGCTCGCCACCAAAAAAAACAGCGTTGTCGAAACGGTGGCACATGTCACCGGGATGAATTTTGAGCGATTTACCCGCTCCATGCTGTTAGCACAAGGCGAGTTCGCAGCATTTTTGAATGCCTCGCCCAGTGAACGCGCCCCGATCTTAGAGCAGCTCACTGGCACCGAGCTTTATAGCCATATCTCAATGCGCGTCTATCAGCGCAAAGAAGCAGAGCGTGAACAGCTCAAAACGCTACAGCTCAAATTGGCGGGGCTGCCGTTGCTCTCAGCCGAGGCTGAACAGCAACTAAATGACGATTTGCAACAACATATCAACCACGAACAGCGCGTCAATGACCAGCTCGCCGGGCTGGTGCAGCACATGCAATGGCTTGAAACTCTGCAACAATTAGAAAATCAGCAGCGCCAGCTCAGTGAGGACGAAACAAGTTTACAACAACAATGCCGTGACTTTTTACCACATCAGGCACGACTGAAACACGCACAACAGGCATTGGAGCTATCGGGTGACTATGCAACCTTAACCGCACTGCGTCAAACCCATCATAACACCCAAAGTGCGCTAAAGAATGCGCAGCAGAGTATTCCTCAACATATCAACAATGCACAGATCGTCATCCGCGACTTCGCCGCTGCCCACGACATGCTTGTCGCACACCAGAAGCGCGATCAACAGCATTTGCATCGTCAACAAGAGGAATTAAACACCCAAACCGCGCAGTTAAAAAATAACGCTCAAGATCAGCGACTGATCACCGAGCTGGCGGGGCTGCAGCAGCAAGTGGAGACCATTGAGCGTCTACGCCAGCAACAAGTACAACAACATAAAGACATTGCGACAGCAGCGCAACGGGTGGAAATCACCACCCAAGATTATAAAGATCAGCTCGCATTCACTGAAAAAGCCCAGCAACATCTGGAAGCGAAGCAGGCTCTATTGACCGCAGCGGATGCTGATTATCGGGCGCATCTTGCGGGTCGTGAGCTGAGTGCTTGGCATCACCAGCACCAAACGCTGATTGGCCATCAGGAACATATAAAACAGCTACTTAACGCCGTTGAATCACGCACCTCTGCCAGCGAGACCATCCACTATCTCAATGAACGGCGCGAAACATGTGTTGCGATGCGTGATGACTTGATCACGACGCTCACCACACAACAGACAAAACAGGCGGCGCTTGAACACGAAATTGACGCACTTGAAGCGCGGCTTGGTGTGCTGCAACAGATCGAATCGTTGGTTGAGATGCGCCATCAACTCGAAGATGGCACCCCCTGTCCGTTATGTGGTGCCACCGACCATCCGTTTGCTGCTGGCAATGTGCCAACCCCAGACACGACCCGCCAGCAGTTGGTGGTAAAACGCCAAGCACTAAAAAAACTCGTTAAATTACAATCAGAACAGCGCATTGAAGAGGCAAAGCTCACCAAAGATCTGGAACAGATTGCAGCGGCGCATGACCAACAGACGCAGCAACTTGCCAGCACCAATGAGCAAATTACCACCCTGGCTGCCGCATTGTCATCGATTTTAACCATCAGGCTGGATGATCCCAACTTAGCAGCAACACTCAGTCACCATCAGCAAACGCTGGCGGATCAATTGAGTCAGATCAACGCCACCTTGATGAGCATAGAAAACAGCGGAAATCAGCTTGCACAATTACGCGAAACGGTCGCTGAAGCCAAGGAAGCGATTGCTGATCAAAACCGCAACACGCAAACTGCACAGCATCAACAGGATTTAGCGCAAGAAAAATTAAAAACACTTAGTGAGCACGCTGCTACATTGCAAACTCAGCACAATCAGGCGGTGACGCATTTGCAAGCGCATTTAATGGTGTTTGGGGTCACTGCAATCACCGTGGATGATTTGCAGCCAACCTTGGCGCAGTTGACGGCACGCGCTGAACAGTGGCAACACCAACAGCAAACCATCCGTGCGCTGGAGCGCGAGATTGATAAGTTGACGCTGGAAGGTCGTCATCAACAACAACAACTGGCACAGCAACAGCACGAACTGAATAAGCAGCGCGAATATCTTGCGCAACAAATGCAACGATTTGGGGTGAGGGATGATCCGTTGTCCAAATTGCCCGGCGCGGTTATTGCTGCGCCAGCAGATGCGCTGGAACACAATCGCCAGCAATGGGAACGCGCTCAAGCGGCATTTGAGCGGCTAATCACTCAAATTTCCACACTTGAGCACAATATTGCCAGCCAAGTGCAAACATTAGAGCCAACCGCCCAGCGTTTTGTTGAAAAATTACATGCCGCTGATTTCAGCGATGAGTCCAGTTATCGCGCTGCCTGTCTTGCAGAAACTGAGCGTGCTAAATTGCAACAGCAGGCGCAAACATTGGCTGATGCAGAAACCGCCTTGCAGTTGAAAATTGCTGAAAATCGGGTGCAGCTAGAGCAGCAACGCGCCAAGGCGCTGACCTCGGAGCCGCTTGCCAGCTTGCAATCGATCCATGCCCAGTTGCTCGACGAACAAAAAACACGCCAACATACAATCGGTGGACTAAACCATCAGCTCAATGAACACCGTAAGCTCAAAAAACAACAGGGGCAACTGCTTACTGCGTGTGAAAATCAGCACCGCGAATGCAGCCACTGGGAGACATTAAATCATCTGATTGGCTCTGCGGATGGCAAAAAATACCGCAATTTTGTTCAAGGGCTAACCTTCTCGCAGTTGGTGAGCCATGCCAATCAGCAGTTGCAGCAGATGACGGATCGTTATCTATTGGTGCATGATGACACCCGACCTCTGGAACTCAATGTGATCGATCACTATCAAGCGGCGGTGACGCGCTCGACCAAAAATCTTTCTGGCGGCGAGAGTTTTATCGTGAGTCTGGCGTTGGCGTTGGGATTGTCGCGCATGGCGAGCGAGCATGTGCGCGTGGAGTCGTTATTTCTCGATGAAGGCTTCGGCACTCTCGATGAGGAGGCATTGGAAAGCGCGCTGCAAACCTTAGCCAGTTTGCAACACAATGGCACATTGATCGGTGTGATCTCGCATGTGGCAGCACTTAAAGAACGCATCAGCACTCAGATTGAAGTCATCCCTGAGATCGGCGGACGCAGCCGCATCAAAACACCTGCTGATGCCGAATCACATCAGCGCACATCGTCACCGCGCAACAGCCGCTCGGCAGTGCCTGGGGCAAGCTCAAATTCTTCCTCGATCATCTGATTCCACGCCTCGCGGTTGAATGTTCGCTGATCGGGTACCACCCGATGCACCAAATTATAGTG
>SKYD01000050.1 GCA_007128075.1 Thiorhodovibrio sp. | reverse complement strand
TGGATTTACTCGAAACCATTGTGAGTTATAAACTCCCGCAACTGACAGCCGAGGACATCAAAGCCATGTTAAACCTTGCAGATGCTGATCTTAAACAAAGCCGGTTTTATCAAGACATTGCGCGGATTGAGGGGGAGAAAGGTGAACAACGCGGTGAACAACGCGGTAAGCGGTTGGGCGAACGGATAGGTGAACAACGCGGCAAAGCAAACATGTTGCTTGATTTAATCACCTTCAAATTTGGCAAACCATCACAAGCCGTGGTCAAGCGTGTCAAAAATGCTGAGGTTGAACAATTGGATGCGTGGAGTCGGCGGATTTTAACCGCCAATTCGGTGGCGGAGTTGTTTGCGTAGGAGCGAACCGCCCTATTTCTTCTGATGAACCAAACCTTAATCAACGCCTATCTCAAACACCTTGACCAACTGCGCCACACATCTGGCAGCCAGAATGAGACCATTCTGCGCGAAGCGTTTAAGGATTTACTCAAAAATTGGGGACGGCAGCTTAATCTGGTGTTTTTGGCGGAATATCCGCTCAAGACCGCCTTCAAGACCAACATCAGCGTCGATGGCGCACTGTTGCAGGAATTGCGGCTGCCGCTGGGCTTTTGGGAAGCCAAAGATGTCGGCGATGATCTCGATGCCGAGGTGCGCAACAAATTTGCCAAAGACTATCCACAAGAAAACATCCTGTTCACCAATGATCAGACCGCGATTCTGTGGCAAAACCGTGAGGAAGTCGCCCGCTGTTCAATGACCGATCCAGCGGAACTGGAGGCGCTGGCATTAAAAGCTCAAGATGTCCATATCACTCACGGCATTGCGCGCTCTGTGCGGGTGATCGGCAAGGGCGATAAAGAGCGGGTGGTGCCACTGCCCGAATTTTTTGGGCAACACCTCGGCGCGTGGGTTGCCAACCTCAAGCGAGAGGACTTTATCTTTGCGAAGGAACCTGGCGGAAAGCCGCCTACGCCACGCGCAGTCAGGGATTATCTCAAGCGGTTAGTGGCTGAGGCGGGGATCGAAAAAAACATCACACCGCACAAACTGCGTCATACTTACGCGACGCGGCTGCTCGAATCGGGGGCTGATCTATTGGATATTCAGGCATTGCTTGGGCATGTCAATCTGGAGACAACGCAGATTTATACTCATGTGAGCAGTGAGCGGATGGCAGCGGTGGTGGCGAGATTGTGATTTGCAATCGCTAATAGCGGTTAGTGGTTCGTCAACAAATTGATTTTAACCATTTTGGTGACGCTCCAATCAGGCGATTTGGGCAAATTTTGGGCGATTTTGGGCAATCCCCAAAAGGTTGATCATTTCCGTGACCCCTTGTGGCGAATCGAGGGTTTGCTTGTTTTTTCAGTTTTATGATAGACTTAGCTTTGGTTTGACGGTTTGGATGTTTTCTGTGGAAAAACTGAGATTTCAGAACTTAACTGTTTGTTTTGGTTTGATTTCTAAGAGTTATCTACAGTGGGGCTTTGAAATGAGACCCGACTTGAGGGGATTAAGACCCTTTTTAGTCGGAGAGGCTATAGGTGCCTCCTTGCTTTGAAATGAGACCCGACTTGAGGGGATTAAGACAGATACAAACTTCTCTATCATAGTATTCTCCAGGCTTTGAACTGAGACCCGACTTGAGGGGATAAGCCGCTTTGGGTGCTGTGCGCCCCTGGGCACAAGCTTGTGAGCCATTCCACCGCCGCGATCATGCGCTATGGTGACTCCTAACATTCACTGAGGAGCACACTGTCGCTATGTCCAAACAGCAATCTCCCCGCCGTATTCTGCTTGCGGTGACTGGTTTAACCCCACAGATTGTCACTGAAACGCTCTACGCGCTTGCCTGTCGCCCTGAAGCGCCGTGGATTCCGCATGAGGTTCATCTCATCACCACTGCCACGGGTGCCAACAATGCGCGGTTGAATCTGCTCACGGGGGCGGGGTGGTTTCATCGTCTGCGTCAAGATTACGGCTTGCCGCCGATCACTTTTGGTGTCGAGCAGATTCATGTGTTGCAAGATGCCGAGGGGCAGCCACTTGATGACATTCGCACTCAAAACGATAACACTTTAGCGGCGGATTGCATCACTGATACCCTGCGGCAGTTGACACAAGACCCCAACACTGAGCTGCATGTGTCGATTGCGGGTGGACGCAAAACGATGGGTTACTATCTGGGCTATGCGCTTTCGCTGTATGGCCGTCCGCAAGATCGGCTCTCGCATGTGCTGGTGTCGGATCCCTATGAGACCAACCGCGATTTTTACTATCCAACGCCTTATGAACAGCCGATTCACAGTCGGCGCGGGGATAAAGAGATCACGGTGGATGCGCGTGATGCAAAGATCGACCTAGCCGCGATCCCGTTTGTGTTGCTGCGCGATGGGCTGCCCGAGCGGCTGCGCACTGGTCAGGCGTGTTTTAGCCGCGCTGTTGAAACAGCCAACCGTGGATTGCAGCCGGCCATGTTGGTGATTGACATGGCGCAACGCCAGATCATCGCCGATGATGAGCCGATTGCGCTGACCCAAACGGAACTGCTGATTGTGCTGTGGTTAGCCCAGCGTACCCAACAGGGGGCAACACAAACGGATTGGTCACAACCTGAACTCGCACAGGAATTTTTAACTCAGATTGTTGCTGAACACTGCAATCCACACAGTGCCGACTATGGACGGATTGAGGAGGCGTTGGTCGAGCGCATCAAGTACTTTGAGAAGCATGATGAACTCCAAGCAATCACTTCATACTTCGAGCCACACAAAACCAACATCAACAAAAAAATCCGCGATGCCTTAGGGAAACGCAGTGCCGAACGCTATGTGATTGGTCGTGGCAAAAATAATCCATTGCCTTTATCACCTGAACACATTAAGATCATCAGCGATTGACCATGACAACCTACTTTGTGTCCCGTCATCCGGGCGCTCGTGCCTGGGCTGCCCAAGAAGGCATTGCAGTGGATGCGCTGATCACACATCTGGATTTGGCAGTGATTGCGCCTGGGGATGTGGTGATCGGTTCCTTGCCTGTCAATCTCGCCGCTGCGGTCTGTGAACGCGGTGGGCGCTATATCAACCTGTCTTTGCAACTGCCGCCGGACTTGCGCGGCAAAGAACTGGATGCCCAACAGATGCGCGATTGCGGAGCCTGTCTTGAGGAATATCAGATTGAGCGGGTGAGCTAACCCATGCCCCCTGCTGATGCGTTCCCGCCGCTGGCTCGTTTTCGCTGTCATTTTGTCGCCGAGGCTGCGATTCGCTTTCCTGAGTACGCTGGCTCGGCGTGGCGGGGGCTGATTGGTCATGGTCTCCGCGCTACTGCTTGTGTCACTCGTCAGCCAAGCTGCACGGGCTGTTTGCTCATCCAGAACTGTGTCTATTCCACCGTTTTTGAAACTCCCAACAGCGCAGGGATTGCAGGCGGACAGCCGCATCCGTTTGTGCTGACGCTTGATCCCCAGGCTCCCCGACAGGTGGCGGCGGGGGCTGGGTTTGCCCTCGAACTTCAATTGCTGGGTGCGGCGATCTCACAGATGCCCTATCTGATTCATGCCTTTGCAGTGGCGGGGGCGCGGGGCTTTGGGCGCAATGGCGGGTGTTTTCGCTTAACTGCTGTTGACTGCGAACAGCACTTGGGCGCGGAGGATTGGCAAGCGGTGTATGACAGTGAGACTCGGGTTTATCATCCGCTGGCGGTGCAGCCAGCACCGATTCCTGCTGCTCCTCAAGCTGCACGGCTGCGTTTCGTCACTCCGTGGCGACTCAAGCGCGGCGGGCAGCGGATTGGGGCGCGTGAACTGACTGCGCTGGACATCGTTCATGCGCTCTATCGGCGACTGCGAACCCTGGCGGCAGCACATGGGGGGATGGCAGAGGCTTTTGATCATCGCCAACTGCCGACCGATCCGAGTGCGCTCAGGCTAGAGATTGATTGGCTGCGCTGGCATGACTGGACGCGCTATTCGTCACGCCAAGATGCGCTGATGCAGCTTGGTGGTTTGATCGGCGAGGTTTGCCTCTCCGGCGCGGCGCTCGCCGAGTTGTGGCCGGCGCTGTGGTTTGGGCAGTGGGCGCATGTTGGTCAAGGAACCGCCTTTGGATTGGGGGGGTATCGGGTGGTTACTGACGACAAGCTTGTGAGTCCTGCATGAAAAGCGGAAAAGGGGCGATCATTGTTCCCCGACGGGTTAAAGCATTACAGGAGCAGTCAGCGATGCCAATTCTGTTACTCGTGGTGATGGTTCTTTTTTTTGTCGCTTTTATCATCGGCTTTTTGTCGCGTATTTTCGGGGGATAACAGAATGAACTTGCAGATTTCCGCCGCTTTGGTTGTTGGGCTTGTGTGCTGTGGTGTTGGGGTTGCGGGCGAACACACCGCCAAACAACAGACGCTTCCAGTTGCGCTTGATGTGAATCGTCCTGCACTCAAGATGAAATCTGCACCCAACTATCTTTTGGTTGAAGTGTGGGATGACTCTTACTCGCTTGGCTATTTTGTTGCTGATTTCTTTTGCAACAAAAAATATCTGCACTGCAAAGAACATTGGGATTAAAGGAGAGCGGTGATGTGGGTTCATGGTTTCAACATTGCAACACTCATTGTTCTGGCGTTTGTCAGTGAGTATCTGTATCTCAAACACCAAGCAAAAAAGAAAAAACTGTCTTTGAAGCAACAGACAGTGATTCGTTCCTCACTGCGCACCTCGCTGATTGTGCTGTTGGCGTATATGGTGTATGTGCAACTCGTTTAAGGAGCCGCTTGATTATGTCCGTTTATCTTTGCACTTGCGGCACCAGTGCCGCCAAGAAATTCCTTGGGCAAACACCGCGCTTCGATGCCGCCTGGGTCGCCGAACGCGGCGGGGTCGAGGCCGCCGCCAAGGTGCTCCACGACAGCTTCCGTGAGGCACGCATGGATGACGAGGTGGCGCTCAAGCGCGACCTGTCGGCCGAGATCCATTCGCTGGCGCGGATGGGGATCAACGACAAAGACACGGTGGTGCTGTTTAGTTCCGAGACCACCGATGGTCAGGCGTGTGCTCATGCAGTGAAAACATATCTTGAGCAAGCCTGCCCAGGGATTGTGTGTCGGGTTGAGGTGGTGGTGGGTTTGCAGGTGACTGATGCCCATGCGTTTCGCATCAATGGGGTGCTCAATTTCACCAAGGCGGTGTTGCGCGAGATTGATGCCAACGGTGTCAGCCAGTGTGTGCTCAATCCCACGGGCGGCTTTAAGAGCCTGGTGCCCTACACGGTGCTGATCGGGATGCTGCGCGGGGTGCAGGCAAAGTACATCTTTGAATATTCCAATGCCTTAATCGCATTGCCGATGATGCCAGTGGAGTTTGCGCGGTCGCGGCTGGAACCGCTGCGTCCGCTGTTGGAGCGCATTCAGAATGAAACCGCAATTCCAAAGGCGGACTTGGACAAAGCACTGCCACCGCACGAGGAGCGTGAGATTTGGGAGCCGCTGTTCGAGGACATCGGGCAGGGGCAGGTTAGCTTATCGCCAGTGGGGTTTTTGATCTGGGAGGAATTGGAGCGACCCACGGCGTTGGTGCCCTATTTATCGCGCCGAGCATTCGATGATTTGCTCAAGGTGCGTGGCATCGAGGGGTGCAAGCCAGATGCCTATCTGGCGCGGGTGTGTCGCTCACGCGACCTGCTGGAGAGTGGCAAACATGAGCCGTGGGGGGATGGGCTGTTCTGGCTGAAACCTGGTGAGCACACTCGCGACCGTTATCTGGTCTCGGTTGAGGGCTGGCGACTGTTGGTGTGGCGGATTGCAGATCATCGTGAATATGACGCGCTGCTTGATCAAAACCGTAAAACCGATGTTGGGGCGCGGGTTGTTGCTGAACGCCGCGAAAAATACGCCCCCTTTGTGCGGTTTGAATTGTACGAATAATTTATGGAGCTGTTGTGATGCGTCGATCTTCCCCTGGACTTGATCCGAGTCTTGCCCTGAGCGCGTGGTCTGAGGCGACAACTGCGCGGGCTGATCCCTGGACTCATTACGCCTGTGAACTGGTCACTCCGCTGTATGGCGGCGGGGTGCGTTCGGCAGAAGTTGATCACACAATGCCGATTCGGGCATCGGGCATTCGTGGGCAATTGCGCTTTTGGTGGCGGATTGTTGCCGGGCCGTTTGCCTCACCAGAGGCGATGTTTGAGCGCGAGACGGCGATCTGGGGCGGGGTTGGTGCGTCATCGCCCAGTGCCAGTCAGGTCGCGGTGCGGGTTGATCGAGTCAGTGGTTTGAAGATTGAACCGGCTTTTGTGTATCAAACTAACCCCAATAAGCCGGGTGAATACAAAACCATGCCCAAGGAAGCGGATTGGGTTGAATCCTATGCCTTATTTCCTGCACGGGGTGATCTGACTGCTGACAAACACACAATCAAGACAGCCCCGCATCGACTCGCCCTAGCTGGGCTGGGCTTTCGGCTTCATTTGAAATTGGACGCTCGCTTGAGTGCGCAACAACGCCAAGAGGTGATGACCGCGTTGCGGTGGTGGGCGAGTTTTGGCGGTGTGGG
>SKYD01000072.1 GCA_007128075.1 Thiorhodovibrio sp. | reverse complement strand
GCACGCTGTTTTTGCATCGTCTCAGCGCAATTGTGGCAGTGTGCTTAGAAAATTGCATCAACCGCGCCCAACTTGAAGTCGGCGGGCTGACTGATCCACTCACTGGATTACACAATCGTCGCTCACTCGATCAGCGACTTGCCAATGAACTGGCACGGGCGCATCGCCACGGCACCCCATTGGGCTGTTTGTTTATTGATTTAGATTATTTTAAGCAAATCAATGATGTGCATGGTCATGCCATCGGCGATGCGGTGCTGATTGAGTTGGCAACGCGCTTGCAGTCAACTCTCCGTATCAATGACATTGCTGCACGCTTTGGTGGTGATGAATTGATTGTGTTGATGCCGTCTACAGATATTGCCGAGGCGCACCAGCTTGGTGAGCGCATTCATTCTGTTGTCACGGAACAACCGTTCGCAATCGACACCGACAAAACTTTACCACTCAGCGTCTCCATTGGTGTCGCCAGTTTAACGCCAGACACCACTGTGTCTGATCCAGCGTTATTTGCTCAGACAGGCAACGATCTGTTGCAAGCAGCCGATCAAGCACTCTATGCTGCAAAACATGCCGGTCGTAATCAGGTCGTTAGCTTGATAAACCAATGACCCAAGCATCGTATCGTTCAAGTCTGATTATTTGTGTTCTATTTTGTTTAGCCGTTGGGCTAATTATGGCGTTTAGTCTACATTACAGCTATAAACAGACACTAAAAAATGCTGAGCGGTCGCTGCTGCACTCCAGCGATCTGGTTGCTGAGTGGATCGTTGGGGCATTCGCTGCTTCTGATTATCTGTTGCTTGACCTTGTAGGACACATTGATCCGAAACAATTGCTTTATCCACATCCTGATCCAGAAGCCCATCGCCAGTTGACCGCGCTACTGGTCGAGAAACAATCAACCATCACCCATGTGTTGATCGTCGGCGCGATGAATGCAGATTGCATCCTAACCCATGGCAATATGTTGATTGGTTTTGATGGCAGCGAGCGTGAGTATTGTCAAGCATTGCGTGACAATCCACAGCAAGAAATGATCGTAACCCATGGTTATGTCAATGCCATCAATCAATTTAGCGTTGCCCAAGCGCGGCGTTTAGTGTCTGAAGACCAAAACTTTGCGGGTTTGGTGGTCATTGGAATGGATTTGAAATTTTTCGACCGTTGGCTGGATCGCATTGAAATCGAAGATGGTGCGAGTATCGCAGTCCTAGACCATCAGGGATTGCTGTTGGCGCGCAAGCCGTGGCAAAACGGAGTGGTCGGAAAGCGATTTGTACACGATTCAGTTCAATCATTTCTCGACTCAAATCAAATCACCGGGCTATTTTATCTGCCATCGCCAGTGGATGGCGCGAATCGACTGTTTGTTGCCCGCCGTGTGGCTGATTTGCCGTTTATTGTTGTCATTGGATTGTCGGAAAAAACTTATTTGCAACCTTGGCGGATACAGCTTGTTATCAGTTCAGGCGCATTGCTGATGCTGTGGATGCTGGCAATCCTCACCCTGCGCAAACATTGGCAGGTGTTGCGTCAAGGAATACAGTTTGCGCAGTTGGCGCGCCACGATGCTCTAACTCAGGTTCCCAATCGGCGTTATTTTCTGGAATTGGCCGAGCGCGAACGGTTGAAAGCCGAACGCCAACAGAGCGCGCTGAGTCTGTTGCTGCTCGATGTCGATCACTTTAAGGAAATCAATGACAACCACGGCCATCCTGTCGGAGATCGTGCATTGGTCACATTTAAAGACACCTGTCAACAAGCATTGCGTACGGTGGATTTATTTGGACGCTGGGGCGGTGATGAATTTGTGGTATTGTTGCCTGATGATGCCACGACTGCGCAGGTGGTTGCCGAGCGGGTGCGCACAGCAGTGATGGAAGCGGTTGTTTTCAACGACAAGCAGCAACAACTGGCATTAAGTACCAGCATCGGCTTTGCGAGTACGGTTGCGGGTGCGCCGCTGCCGTCGTTAGATACGCTGTTTCGTTATGCCGATCAGGCACTGTATCAGGTCAAACAAATGGGGCGCAACCAAGTACAAGGCGTGGTGGTTTCTAGCGCACCACCACACCAATAGTTTATTCAGTCACCGGTGGAGCTGGCTGCAAGTCGCGTTTAGGATCGCGCACAAAATTTGGAAAATCGGGATTATTCCATCCGGCATCGGTCGCTAATTTTTCAGCAGGCGGTCTCAAGCGTGAGGTGTAATCCAGCACCGCAAACTCTTGTTCGGGTGTAAAGCCTTGAATTTGCCTGACCATTTTAGGGTCTGAATTTTTACGCTGACCGCTGCGGATGTTGTCAAATTGGCGCACTAGATACAGATAATGTTGCCCGGCAATCGCGGGGATATGCTCGTTGGCATCGCCCTCGCCCTGCGCACCGTGACATTCGGTGCAATTGTCCTGATACAACTCGGCACCCAACGCCAGCGCCGCACCTGAGCCAACGCCGTTGTGTGGAGTCATCAACAGCCCTTCAACATAGGCGGCGACATCGGCAATCTCCTGAGCACCACCGAGCACACCTGGCACTGAGAATGGATACATCAGCGGGTTGATGCGATTGCCCGCCCGAAAATCCGCCAACTGCTTGATGATCACTGTGCGATGCTGACCAGCAATCTGTGGATACACCCCATCAGGTGTGCCCCAGCCCTCGGGATGATGACACACTGCACAGGTTGTATATACTCTGCGCCCATTGTCGATATTTGGCGACAGCCGCATCACCTCATCATATTCCCGCTTGGCAATATCCATCGGGCTAAGTGCTGCATCAGCAAAGGCCAGCACCGTGCTCGACATCAGCACCACACCAATCACACTGTTTAACATCAAGCGCATCATGATTCCTCCATCATTCACTTTAGTTGGTAACCCAATAAGGATAACACGCATCCAATCTTGGGTGAGAGGCCGCCCTTCAATCCTGCCCCAACCCCATCCCACAATCGATATCGACCAGCAGCGCACGGTAAGACCTGTATAATCGGGTTTAGTCACTGGTCAATCAAAAAACTGCTATTGAGTTAGGATAATGTCGTGAACTGGTATTTTAAAGTTCTGAAAAATTATGGCGTGTTTATTGGTCGCGCCAGTCGTAAAGAATTTTGGTTCTTTTTTCTGATCAACAGCGTGATTTCGATGCTGCTAATTTTTGTTGATTACGGGCTGGGCACGATTGATGAAGGGGCGCAGTTGGGTTGGATTAGTGGATTTTATGTGTTGGCGACGGCTTTGCCAACCTTTGCTGTTGGGGTGCGTCGCTTACACGATAGTGGGCGGTCGGGCTGGTGGCTGGCGATTGGTCTGGTGCCCGTTGTTGGGAATCTGGTGTTGTTGGTGTTGTTTTTGCTGGAGAGCAACCCGGGCGAAAATCAATTTGGTCACTATCCTGAGTCCGAGCCAACAAGCATGTTAAAACTGTGAAAAACCTTGATCTTTCAGTATATTTTGTCACTGACCCTGAGTTATGCAAAAAACGGGGTGTGGTGGAGACCGCACGCGCTGCGGTGCAGGGTGGAGCCACTGTGGTGCAACTGCGTGACAAAACCGCCTCCGATGCTGATTTAATTGCTTTGGGGAAGGCATTGGTCACAGCACTGCATGACACCCCAGCGCAGTTGATCGTCAACGATCGGCTGGCGGTTGCCCAGTCGATTGGGGCGGGAGTGCATTTAGGGCAGTCCGATCTCGATCCTAGCGTGGCACGCCAACAACTAGGCGCGGCGGCGTGGATTGGGGTTTCAGTGTCTACAGCCTGTCATGCCGCTGCTGTTGATCTGGCAAGCGTTGATTATGTGGGCATCGGACCAGTGTTTGCCACCCCAACCAAGCCCGACCATGCCCAGCCGTTGGGAATCGAAGGGCTTGCCGCGCTCTGTGCCACGACTCCGCTGCCAGCAGTGGCAATTGGTGGGCTGCAAGCCGCTCATGCTGCCGCTGTGCTCGCCGCTGGCGCGTGTGGGCTGGCGGTGGTCTCGGCGATCTGTGGTGCCGATCATCCGAGCGTCGCTGCTCACAAACTGCGCACAGCAGTAGACACAGCCCGCTCAGGTCGCAAATAGTCTTTTGTGTTCCTGTTCGCTGCGGGTGAGACAATCCTCAATCGACACTCCGAGAAACCAATTGCCAGTGATCGCCAGCGGCAGCCCATTGAGTGCCTGGTCGAGTGACTCAATCACCGCAAAATGGTCTTTGCTAAGACTCGGCAGCCGATTTCTGACCTCGGCACTGGCGGCAATCTGCTCTGGATTGAGGCTAAGCGCGGCACAGGCCGCCGCCTGTTTGTCCGCAAAGCTGTATTTGCCACCGGGAAAATGAAACGCAAAACCGCGATAACGGTCGTCGGGCAGAAAATCACGCGACACCGCCGATAAAAATGGCCCATCGACGCTGATCAGTCCCGCAAATGGCTTGAGCTGAAGCTGTTGTTGCTCAACGGCGAGCATGAAGGTGTCGATTTCAACCATGCCGATGCGCTGCAAGATGGCGGCAATCTCAGGCGCGGCGGTGCTGACTAACTCAGCAGCGACATCTGGTGGAACCGCGAGCGTCAGTGTTTCGGTGTCGATGCGTTGCCCGTTGCTATGCACTGCGTAGCCAGTCGCGGTGCGCTCAATCTGATCAATCAGTTGTTCGGTGCGTACCTCGATATTGGGCTGCTGGGCAATCGCTTGAGGTAGCGCGTTGAGACCATTCGCCAGCGTAAAACTGCGCAAAATGTCCTTGCGCCGTGGTTTTTTGCGAAACATTGCCAGTGCTGGAAAGTTATCCGCTGGCTGGCAAACCACTGAGCGAAAGGCTGGCGCAAACAGATCGCGATAATTTTTAGCTCCAAGCAGTTGCTCGTAATATTCCTTGACACTAGATTGCGCCTTATCCAGCCGCCTGAGCTTGGGTAAGGAGAGTGCCAGCTCTAAAAAATGTAGTGCCGAGACAATACTGCGCCGCCGACCTTGATGCCATAGCAGATAATTGACTTTTTGTTTGGCGGTAATTAAATCGAGCAGATTGCGCTGCTCCATGATCCGCAACAGTGTGCCATAACTATTAAAACAGCTATGACCGCCCGCCTCGATCCAGAAGCCATCAAGCGAGGCGAAGGGATGGGTGTGCATGCAGCCGCCCACGCGCTCGCTCCGCTCTAACACGACAGTTGCAATGCCCTGTTGAGCGGCAAAATGCGCCGCTCCGATTCCGCTGATGCCAGCGCCGATCACAATATGTTTGGTCATTTTAGTCAAATTCCTTATCTTGACGCGGGGGGCGTGGCGGTATTGGCTCAAGCTCCAGTGAGTCGATATCTGGCAACGGCTGCGGCAACGGGGGTGGGGCGCAGTCCTCTAGTGTCCAATTGTCGTCGGTAACTAAGCGCAGATGATCAATGTTGGGCGGTTCCTGCGCCACCGGCTGACTCATCTCATCAACAGGTGTCCCCGGCGGCGCGAGCTGCAGCGATGCAGTACGCCGCGTGGGTTGAGGTGCTGGTTGTGGTGGCGTGGCAGTGTCTGGTTCTAGGGCCAGATCGGGCGGATCACAGGC
Organism: Thiorhodovibrio sp.; assembly: GCA_007128075.1. Classification (GTDB taxonomy): domain Bacteria; phylum Pseudomonadota; class Gammaproteobacteria; order Chromatiales; family Chromatiaceae; genus Thiorhodovibrio_B. Next base: position 1,012 of record SKYD01000072.1, on the reverse strand, counting down.
GACAATCTGCACCAATGCCCCAGCCTGGCTGAAGCGTTCGCGATAACGGGTGGCAGTTTCACGATTGACACCGCGCTTGATCGCCACCCGCTGCCCACTAAACAAACGCTCTAAAGCACTTTCTGAAAGCTTAAACTGCGTTTGCAGATGCAGCTTGACGCTGCTTGGATCGCTGCCATCGAGCAGATTTCCAGCAAAATAAATATCGTAAAGTTCATCAGACATTCAAAATGCCCCCCAGTGACAACCCGCATCGCAACAGTGGATACAGGTGATGATACAGCATACACTGCTTTTGTGCGCAATGCGACCCGTGGATAGATGTCACGCCCGTGGACACAATCGCTGATAGCTTACAAAAGTCAGTGCGTAGGGATTGCGCGCATCCGCAGGGTGCTGTTCGCGGCTGATCTCGCGCCAGTCGTTGGGATTGTACGGCGGAAATTGGGTGTCGCCATCGATCTCGGCATCGATTAGGGTCAGATGCAGCTCGGTTGCCAGCGGCATGAAGGCGCGATACAGTGCCGCGCCACCAATGACCATCACCTCGGGCGCGGTGGCGACGCTATCCAGCGCGGTCTGCGGACTGTTGGCAAGCTGACAGCCCGCAGGTGGATGTGTCAGTGTGCGGCTGACGATGAGATGTTCACGCCCTGGTAGCAGCCCGGGCAGAGATTCAAAGGTGCGCCGCCCCATGATCAGCGGTTTGCCGAGGGTGCGCTGTTTGAAATGCGCCAGATCAGCAGGCAGATGCCAGGGGAGACGGTTGCCGCGCCCAATCACTCCATTGCGGGCCATGGCGGCGATGAGGTGGATGCGTGGACTTACCGCCACCCTAACTGACCGCTTGGGCAACAGGTGCGGCGATGGTGGTATTGGCAGGGGTCATCCACAGCCGTTCTAAATTATAAAAATCGCGCACCTTGGGTAACATCACATGCAGCACGATGCTGTTGAGATCGACCAGCGCCCATTCGCCAGTTTGCAGCCCCTCGCTGCCCAAGGGCGGCTC
>SKYD01000140.1 GCA_007128075.1 Thiorhodovibrio sp. | reverse complement strand
CTTGTCGAAAGCGGCCACCGCTGGCGTTCACAGTGGCATTTCATGACCTTCCCAACATAGCTCACCACTTGCGTGGATTGCTCGGTCTGCACCCTCACTGACTCTTTAGAAAACATCAGATTCGCTTAGAAAAGAGTAGGTTTTAGCGAGGGGCTCATGTTCAGCTCAACGGCAATCTCAATTTTTTGCCCATCGGCGGTCATCACCTGTCCCTGTGCAGTAAAAGAGGTGCGTTCGGATTCATAATGGCGCTCATAGCGATCAAACTCGATCCCATAGCCCAAGGGGCGACGCGCCTCAACCGGGGCAGCCAGCGGTGGCGGCGGCTCTTTGGTCAGTGGAATGTCTAGCGGTTCTGGGGTGCCCTGAGCAGCCAGGTGGGCGCTGAAAGCACCAGGTTCATTGAACTCAAACGCTTTACCCGTCAACGCCTCAAACATGCGTCTGAGCAATTGAATTTTAAGCTGATCTTCAGCGGAAAGTTCATAATCCAGCACAGCTTGCTCTTTGGTGGGCTGACTTTCGCGTGCTGCTAAGGAGAGTTCCACGGTATCTAGCCCTAGAGCGGACGGCGATTCGTTCGCAAGAGGGCGGTCTGGCGGATCACCAACCCAGACCCGCAACTGCTGACGGGATTCTTGTTCGGTCACTGCGTGATGCTTGGCGGCCAAGTGAAGCTCAGAGCCGATAATGTGCATAAAGACCCCCACGGATAAAGTTGAGACAGTTATAGACAATAACGACCGCTTGGATCAAAAATTAATCGCCAGCATGGCTGAATATTTAGAATGCGCGACCTAAACCAAGACACTCCCCGCTGTTTTCACTGTCATCTGCCAGCACCTGAGCTGCGGGCAACCATCAATGGCATTGAGCGAGCTTTTTGCTGCCCGGGCTGTCAGGCAGTGTGCATGGCGATCCATGCCGCCGGGCTGGATGGCTATTATCAACGCACTCCTGAGGGCGAAATTGCCGCGCCACCGCCCCCACTCCCTGCACAGCTTGAGTATTATGATCTCGACGCGGTGCAAGAAGAATTTGTCGCTGATCTGGGCGCCACCCGCGAGATTGAGCTGCTGATCGAGGGCATTCACTGTGCTGCCTGTGTTTGGCTGATTGAAAACGCCTTGCATCGTCTGCCCGGGGTTTTGAGTGCGCGGGTTAATCTCACCGGGCGACGGCTGCATCTGTGTTGGGCACAAGATCAGCAGCCACTGTCGGCGATCTTGCAGCGTCTCGGTGAGCTAGGCTATGCCGCACTGCCCTTTGCCCCTCAGGCTGCCGAGGCACGCTTGCAACAGCAGCAGCGCCAGCAATTATACCGACTCGCCTTTGCTGGATTTGCGGCGATGAATCTGATGTGGATTGCTATCGCGCTCTATTCGGGAGCCGATGACAGTGAATTTCGCCCGCTGTTACAGATCAGCGGCGCACTGTTGGCAACACCAACGCTGCTCTATTCTGCTGCACCGTTCTTTGTTCATGCTTGGCGTGGATTGCGGGCAGGCTATCTGAGCATGGATGTGCCGATTGCGCTCGGTGCCACCATCACCTATCTGGTCTCGCTCCAGGCGACGCTTAGCGGCAGCGGAGCGGTGTATTGGGATACACTGGTTAATTTTATTTTTGTCATTCTGCTCGGGCGCTATCTGGAGGGATTGTCCAGACGCAAAGCGGTGACGGCGACCCAACGCTTGCACGATTTGCAGCCACGAGCCGCGACCTGTCTGCGTGACGGTGAAGAACTCATTGTTCCACTGCGTGCGGTGCAGTTAGGCGAACGGCTATTGATTCGTCCTGGCGAGATCATCCCCGCCGATGGGGTGGTGGTGCGTGGCGAGAGTCTGGTCGATGAGGCATTGCTTAGTGGCGAGGCGCATCCAGTGACTCGCAGTGTGGGGCAAGCGGTGACCGCAGGAACGCTTAATCAGGCTGGGGTGCTGGAGATCGAGGTCACAGCGACCTTGAGTCACACCACGCTGGGGCGCATCGTGCGCTTAGTCGAAGAAGCGCAAAGCCGCCCAGCACCGATTCAGGCACTTGCGGATCGTCTGGTGCCCTGGTTTGTGTCTGCGACGCTGACGCTGGCGCTGCTGACCGCGCTGTGGTGGTGGGGGCATGATCCAGCCACGGCAGTGCTGGCGGCGACAGCGGTGCTGATTATCACCTGTCCTTGTGCGCTGGGGCTGGCAACTCCAATGGCGCTGGCGGTTGCCACCGGGCTAGGGGCGCAACGCGGCATTGTCATCAAACAGGGCGCGGTGTTTGAACAGCTCTCAACCATTGATCATGTGGTGTTTGATAAAACCGGAACACTGACTCTGGGTCGTCCAGAGCTTAAAGCACTGCACGATGAACATGGAACCTTGCCCCTTGATCAGCCGGATTGTCAGTTGAACAGCATTCAGCGCAAGTGGCTGCAGCAGATCGCTGCTTTAGAGTGTTTTTCTGAGCATCCGCTGGCGCGGGCGCTGACCAGCTTTGCCACAGCCCAAGGGCTCAAAACAGCGCATCTCACCGTCAATGCGGTCGAGATACGCCCTGGGCGTGGCATTGCTGGACAGGTCAATGATCAGCACTGGGTGCTAGGCACTGCACGCTGGCTCAACGAACACGATATTGCCCTCAATTCAGCACTGGGCGAACCACAACCAGTTGCTGGTGAAACCTGGTTACATGCTGCTTGCAATGGTGTGGAATGTCTGCGCTTGCGGCTGTGGGATCCACTGCGCCCCGATGCGGCGGCGGTGATTGCTGCTTTGCAGCGCAACGGCTGCACTGTCACCCTATTAACCGGTGATCATCACGCCAGCGCGGCAGCACTCGCTGAGTCCTTGGTGCTTGATCAATGCTACGCCGAGGTGTTGCCAGAGGATAAGGCGGCATTGATCGAACGCTTGCGAAAACAAGGCGCACGGGTCGCCATGATCGGCGATGGCATCAACGATGCGCCCGCGCTGTTGGCTGCCGATGTCGGTATGGCAATGGGCAGCGGGGCAGCACTGGCGCAGGCAAGTGCTGATGTGGTGCTGCTTGGCGAGCAACTCGCCCAGGTGGTGCAAACCATGCGCCTGACGCGGCTGACCTTGCGCACCATTCGCCACAACATCGGGCTGTCCATTGCCTACAACCTGATTATGGTGCCGCTGGCAATGGCGGCGCTGGTCACGCCCCTGGTCGCTGCCATTGCTATGCCACTGAGCTCACTGGCGGTGATTGGTAACTCGGCATTGATTCGTGTTCGGTGGTTGCGTGATGCTGAAAATTAGGACGAGCAGCTCACTTCTAAATGCTGGCTCCAATCGGGTGGTGCTTGGGCATAGGCAGCGTGTTCGGGCTGTTCGGCAAAGGGAGTCGATAAAACCTTGAGCAGCCGTTGAACCTCGCTGTCATCGCCCTGTTCGGCGCGTTCAATCGCTTGTTGTGCTAGATAATTACGCAGTACAAATTTAGGATTGACTCCGCACAGCCGCCGGGCGCGGGCATTGTCGTCGGATGATTCGGCATCGAGCCGCGCACGATAATCCACTGCCCACTGATCAAAGGCATCAGGATGGCGAAACAGCTTCCGCGCCGTCGCATCCTGGGCTGTTGATTGACGCTGCATCTGTGCCAACGCCCGAAATAACAGCGTGTAATCAACCTGATCCTTGGCCATGCGCCGCAATAGATCATAGGCAAGATGCTCATCCCCTAGCTGATACTCACCCAGCCCCAGCTTGGCGGCTAATCCTTGATGATAAGCCCGCTCAAAATGGGTGGTGAAGTGGCGCAAACGATCCCGCGCCAGCTCTGCTGCCCGCTCGCCATTGTCGCGGTCAAGCAGTGGCAACAGCGCCTGTGCTAAACAACTCAGATTCCACTGTGCGACTGAGGGCTGGCGATCAAAGGCATAGCGCCCCCAGGGGTCAGAATGGTTGCAGATCCAGCTTGGCTGGTAGCCATCCATAAACCCGAAAGGGCCATAATCAATGGTCAGCCCCAGCAGCGACATATTGTCGGTGTTCATCACCCCATGAGCGAAACCCACCAGTTGCCATTGTGCCATCAGGGTTGCGGTGCGCTCGATCACCTCATCGAGCAGTACCAGATAAGGCTGTGGTGCAGTTTTAAGATGCGGAAAATACTCGGTGAGCGCGAAGGTGCCGAGCTGTTCGAGGGCATCAAAATCTTCGCGATAAAAAAAATACTCAAAATGACCAAAGCGCAGATGACTCGGAGCTAACCGCAACAGCATCGCGCCCTGCTCGATGCGTTCGCGATAGACCTCTTCATCGCCTTGCGCCAGTGCCAAGGCCCGGGTGGTCGGAATCCCCAAGGCTGCCATCGCCTCAGAGCATAAAAATTCACGAATGGTCGAGCGCAACACCGCACGCCCGTCGCCTGCTCGTGAATAGGGGGTACGGCCTGCGCCCTTGAGATGCCATTCCCAGCCGCCGCTGGCAGTTACCGATTCACCCAGCAGCAGCGCCCGCCCATCGCCAAGCTGTGCCACATACACTCCGAACTGATGCCCGGCATAGACCGATGCCAGCGGCTGCATGCCAGCAAGCAGCGTTTGGCCGGACAGCATGGCTAAAAATTCCGGGGTTTGGGTAGCAGCAAACTCTAGCTCGATCAGCGCGCAGGCGGCAGGACTGACTGCAACTAAGCGGGTGTTGCCCTCCAGCGGCGTTGGCTGCACCGCAGTAAAAAATGGGGGCGACAAACGGGCAAACCGGTTGTGCCAGCGCAGTTGGTTGAGCGATGCCATTAATTTTTCCAGGTGACTGTTAAGGCTCGCTGGAACCAAAGAAATCTTTGATCAACTGCACAGTGGTGGCGCGGCCTAGCTCACCAATCGCTGTGGTCAGTGGAATCTCTTTAGGGCACACCTTGACGCAGTTTTGGGCATTGCCGCAATCACTTAATCCGCCATCACCCATGATTGCATGCAGCCGTGTGCTGCGCGTAGCGCGGCCGTTGGGATGGGCATTCATCAGCCGCACCTGTGCTAAGGTCGCGGGACCGACAAAATCCAGATGCTCGTCATATTGCGGACAAGCCGCCATGCAGCAGCCGCAGTGCATACAGCGACTGTAGAGATAATCCCGCGCCCACTGTTGCTGCGCAATGCGCAGCCCAGGTTGGTGAATGTCCCAAGCACCATCAACATGAATCCAGGCTTGCACCCGCTTGAGATGCTCAAACAGCCGCGAGCGATCAACCATCAGATCGCGCACCAAGGGGAACTTGGGCAAGGGTTCGAGCACAATCGGCTGCTCTAGGTCGGCGATCAGTGCCGAGCACGCCATGCGTGGGCGACCATTGATCAGCATTGCGCAGGAGCCACAGACCTCTTCCATGCACTGATGCTCAAAGGCCACAGGATCAACACGCTCGCCACTGCCAGTAATCGGATGCTCGCGCAAGGTGCGCAGCAACGAGAGCACATTGTCCCGTTCATGGCTAGGAATATCAAACAATTGCCAGTAAGGGGTCGAGAATGGATCATCCTGACGGCGAATTTTAAGCTGCACCACCTCGGCAGCATCATGCTCTGCTTGTGACCAGGGGTGCTCAGGTGCTGACTCATCCTCGTTGGCGGCAAGCTCTGCGGTATCTTCGCTTTCTTGCCAGCGGTCGGGGTCATCCTCATCGTCGTAATGATCGATGTGGGGTGTTTCTGGCGGACGCTCAGTGGCCTCGGTCAGCCACTCTGGCTCGCGTTGCTCATCGTCTAAGTGATCAACAAGCTCTGGCGGCGGCGCGACAGGTTTGTTGAGGTTTAATTCATCATCAGGCGGCGTTTTCTCAGTCATCGGTAATCCCGGGGTTCACTCGGCGCGACCATGCTGGTATCCACTGGCTCATAATGAATGCGCGGCCCTTCGGGATGGTACTCGGCAATCGTGGTTTTAAGCCATCGGGTGTTATTTGTCTGCCAGCGTTTGCGATAGCTATCGTAGGCAGCATCCCCGGGATAGGCATGAGGTGGCGGCTCTAAATCAAAAGCGGGCTTGTAATGGGCGCCGCGGCATTCGTCGCGATTGCGCGCACTCACCGCAACGACCTGGGCTAATTTGACCATATCGAGCACCTGGCGGGCATAAGCAAGGGTTTGGTTGGCCCACGGATGCCCTTCGGCCAGATGCAGCCGTGCAAAGCGTTGTTCGAGGTCATACAGTTGCACAATCGACGAATCCAGTGGCCCATTGTCGCGCACCACCCCGACATTGGTGGTCATCAGCTCGCCGAGTTCACGGTGCATTCGATAAGGGTTTTGATCGCCACCGGCATGAATAAAATGATGGTTGATCTGATTTTGATAGCGCACCTCGGCCTCAAACGGCTGATCGCCAAGCGACTCGTGGCCTTGCATCAGCCCAGACAGATAGGCGGCGGCGGCCTCACCGGTGATCCGCCCCGAAAATGCAGCGGAGAGCAGCGAATTGGCACCGAGACGGTTGGCACCGTGATAGGCATAGTCACATTCGCCACAGGCATAAAGCCCAGGGATGTTGGTGGCATGGTTGCGCGGACTGCCCATCACCAAGCTGCCCGAGGCATCTTTTTCGTAATCAATCCACAGTCCGCCCATCGAATAATGGGCGGCTGGAAAAATCTCCATCGGTTGGCTGAGCGGATCAATGCCAGAGAATTTGCGATACAGCGTCAGCAACGAGCCGAGGCGTTGTTCAACCATTGTGGCATCAAGATGGGTGATGTCTAAATACACCCGATCTCCGCCACCAACTCCCAAACCGAGCATGCGGGTGACTTTCCAGATCGCACGGGCAGCGAGATCGCGGGGGACATTGTTGCCGTAGCGCGGGTACCATTCTTCGAGGAAATAGAAGCGATCACTCTCAGGGATCGCGCTGGCGGTGCGCCGATCTCGCGCCTGACGCGGCACCCAGACGCGCCCGCCCTCACCACGCACCGCCTCACTCATCAGCCGGGTTTTGTCATGGCCGAGCATGGCGCTGGGATGGAACTGGAAGAATTCAGCATTGGCAAACTGCGCACCTTGTTGATAGACGCGACTTGCTGCCGCACCAGTGGCACTGGTTGAGCAAGTGGTGTGCGGAGCATAGAGTTGGCCAATGCCGCCAGTGGCGAGCACCACTGCATCAGCACGAAACGGACGCACCTCCAGGCTGCGCAAATTCATCGCCACAATGCCGCAGCAGCGGCCTTGGGGACTTTTCACGATGGCAAGAAATTCCCACCATTCGTATTTTTCAATGCGTTTTTCAGCCTCAAGACGGCGCACCTGTTGATCGAGGCTATACAATAGCTGTTGGCCGGTGCTGGTGCCCGCAAAACAGGTGCGCTGATGCCGCACCCCGCTAAACAGCCGCTGGTCTAATAACCCCTCTGCGGTGCGCGAAAACATCACCCCCATGCGCTCAAAGGTGTGCAACAGCCCGGGGGCCGCCTCGCACAGTGCTTTGACAGGGGGCTGATTGGCCAGATAGGCACCGCCCTTGATGGTGTCCTGCACATGTTGGAAGATGCTGTCGCGCTGGCCTTTGATATCCAGCACCGCATTGATGCCGCCCTGCGCACTGGCTGAATGCGAGCGCATGACCTCAAACAGCGAAAATAGCAACACGCGATGCCCAGATTCGGCAAGCCGCAATGCCGCCCACAGACCGCTGATACCGCCGCCAACCACAATGACTTCACGACCTTTCATAACACAAATCCAATCAGTCCCTGAGTGCCGAGTGCGCCAAGCACCAGCCCAAAAGGAATACATAACAGCCCGAAGCGGCGCTGGGCAGCGGCATTGGTGGTCAGCCCCCAGGTGATCGCAGCCGTCGCCAGACCATTGGCAAGGTGAAACACCGATAACCACAGACCCACCATATACACGCCAAAAGTCACTGGTTGTGAGAGCGAATGCTGCATATGGCTATACATATCATTATAGATGCTGGGGTCGATGATCGCGGCAATCCGAGTCAGCCCCAGATGCAGCGCCACAAAGGCAATCATGGCAATGCCCGACATCCGCTGTAGCCAATATAGCCAGTTGCGTCGATACGAATAACGCAACGGCTCGGCAGTGCCTGAGCCTAAAATCACCAGACCATAGGCGGCATGAAGCAGCAACGGGACAACGACCAGGGTGGCTTCAAACACCAGCAGATAGTTGATCTCGGCCATCTTTGCCACCAGGGCATTGTAATGCGCCGCCCCGAGACGCGCCTGCGAGTTCTGCCACAGATGAAACACCATAAAGATGCCTAGCGGCACAAGCCCTAGCAGCGAATGAATGCGACGATAAAGAAAATGACGGTTATGAAGCGATGCGCTCATGATGTATCAAGTTGTTGTAAAATAGCATAAGTATAAAGATTTTTATGGCTGGCGAACAGTGTGTTCGCCAAATTTTGTCGCATCTGGCACCGCCAGTTGCCGTAAACTGCGTGTTCCGTTCGGGTGATCAGCCCCGCACCACTGTTACCAGGTTCTTATAGAATAACCCGTCATGTCTGCGCTTGTTGTCCGTCAGGTACATAAACTCTACCAGTCCCGTTTTGAGGCACTCAAAGGTGTCGATCTCACGGTTGCTGAAGGCGATTTTTTCGCGCTCTTAGGTCCCAATGGCGCGGGTAAGTCAACGCTGATTGGGATTGTCACCTCGCTGGTGAACAAAACCTCTGGTTCGGTGACAGTGTTTGGGCATGACCTAGACCGCGAGCCAGAGGCAGTGCGCGCCACCCTAGGTGTGGTGCCCCAAGAATTTAACTTTAACCTGTTTTTGCCGATCATTGAGGTCATTATCAACCAAGCGGGTTATTTTGGCATCTCGCGGCGGGTGGCGCGTCAGCGCGCCGAGTTTTATCTGCGCAAGCTGGAATTATGGGATCGTCGTCACACTGAAACCCGCCGCCTGTCTGGCGGGCTGAAGCGGCGGTTGATGATCGCTCGCGCCCTCGTGCATCGACCACAGTTGTTGATTTTGGATGAACCAACAGCAGGTGTCGACATTGAAATCCGCCGCTCGATGTGGCATTACCTCTGTGAACTTAATCAGGAAGGCACCACCATTATTTTAACCACACATTATCTCGATGAGGCAGAAAGTCTGTGTCGCAACATTGCGATCATCGACCAAGGGCAGATCATTCGCCAATCAACAATGCGCGCCCTGCTCGATCAACTGCACACCGAAACCTTTGTACTCAATCTTCGCCACCCGCTGGCGCTCGCCCCTGACATCCCCGGGCTGCGGCTGCGGTTAAGCGATCCGTCAACGCTGGAGGTCGAGGTCGACCGCCAGCGCAATATCAACGGGCTGTTCGCATCATTGGCGGTGCGCGGCATTGAGGTGATGAGTATGCGCAACAAACAAAACCGATTGGAACAATTATTTTTAAATCTCGTCGAAAAACGACAGGATGCTGAACAATGAGCGTCGGCGCGCGCTGGCGGCGCTATGGGATCATTTTCGATACCATTCTAAAAAAAGAAGTGCTCCGTTTTATGCGCATCTGGATTCAGACCCTGTTGCCCTCAGTGATCACCACCAGCCTGTATTTTGTGATCTTCGGGCGGCTGATTGGCGAGCGCATTGGGGTGATGGAAGGGGTTGCCTATCTGGATTTTATCGTCCCGGGGCTGGTGCTGATGGCGGTGATCACCAATTCCTATGCCAATGTGGTCGCCTCGTTTTATAGTAGCAAATTCTCTCGTTATATCGAAGAGCTGTTGGTTTCACCAGCACCCAACTGGATCATTCTCGCTGGCTACATTGGTGGCGGGGTGCTGCGTGGGCTGACTGTTGGCATCGCCGTGACCTTGGTGGCGATGGTTTTTACCGATCTAACGCTACACAGCTATGCAGTCTCGGCGGCGATTTTTGTGCTCACTGCGATCTTGTTTGCCCTCGCAGGCTTCATAAACGCCGTTTATGCCAATAGCTTTGATGATATTTCGATTGTTCCAACTTTTATACTCACCCCGCTGACTTATCTCGGCGGTGTCTTTTATTCGATTCATCTGCTGCCCGAGTTTTGGCAACAGGTGTCGTTGTTTAATCCGATTTTGTATATGGTCAATGCGTTTCGTTATGGGTTTCTTGGTGTCAGCGACATTCCGCTGCAAACCGCGTTTTTGCTGATCGGTGGCTGCATCGTGCTGCTCACCGCCTTTAGTCTCTTTCTGCTGCGTCGCGGCGTGGGGTTAAAACACTGATGTCGCGCTCAACCTCTTCGCGTTCACTCGGCTGGCGGCTGTTGGGCTTGGCACTGCGGATTGTGCTGCTGGTGACCGTCGTGGTCGGGCTGGCGCTGGCGTTCTATGGCGTACATCTGGATCAAATCATCCGCGAAAAATTTGAGGGACAACGCTGGGCACTGCCCGCCCGCGTCTACTCACGCCCGCTAGAGCTTTATGTTGATCGCCTGCTCACCCCAGCAATCTTGGAAGCAGAGCTGGAGCGATTAAAATATCGCCTCACTGATCAGCCCTCCCGCCCTGGCCATTATCGGCGCAGCGGCGATCAATTTATTCTGCATACTCAGGGCTTTCAGTTCTGGGATGGTGCCGAGCCAGAGCGTGAGCTGCGGCTACGGTTTGCTGATGGCGTGCTCTCGGCAATCACCGATATTCCCTCCAACCGTGAGCTGGCGCTGGTGCGGCTGGAGCCGGCGTTGATTGCCAACATTTATCCCACCCATAACGAAGATCGAATTCTGCTCACCCGCCAGCAATTGCCAGAGCAGATGATCAAAACCCTGCTTGCAGTCGAAGACCGCGACTTTTTTCGTCATTTTGGTCTCGATCTGCGCGGAATTGTCCGCGCTGCCTATCGCAATCTGCGCGCTGGGCGCACCGTCGAAGGTGCTAGCACCCTGACTCAACAACTGGTAAAAAACTTTTATCTCAGTCACCAGCGCACCCTGGAGCGCAAATTCAACGAGGCCTATATGGCGATCTTGCTGGAACGCCATTACAGCAAGAATGAGATTCTTACCGCCTATGCTAACGAGGTCTATATGGGTCAGGATGGCCAACGCGCCATCCATGGCTTCGCGCTGGCGAGTCGGTTTTATTTTGATACCCCACTCGATGAGTTGAGCGATGCTCAGATCGCGCTGTTGGTAGCGATCCTCAAAGGCCCCTCAGAATACAATCCACGCCGTCACCCCGACCGCGTGCAAGCGCGGCGCAATCTGGTGCTCGACATCATGGCGCACCATCGGATTATCAGCCCCGAGGCCGCCGCCCTTGCCAAGGCCGAGCCATTGGGAATCCGCGATGGGGGTGCGCGGCCGATTGGTGAATATCCTGCGTTCATTGATCTGGTGCGCCGCCAGTTGCAGCGCGATTATCGCGAGGCCGATCTGCGTTCCGAAGGGCTGCATATTTTCACCACCCTCGATCCGCTGGTGCAACAACGCGCTGAGGAATCAATCCGTGAGCGGCTGCCCGAGTTTGAACGCCAACGCCGCTTGAGCGCGGACACCCTTGAGGCCGCGGCGGTGGTCACCTCAGTGTCTCATGGTGAGGTGCTGGCGCTGGTGGGCGGGCGCAACACTGGTTTTCATGGCTTTAACCGCGCCGTCAATGCGGTGCGCTCGATTGGCTCATTGATCAAGCCAGTGATTTATCTGGTGGCACTCAATCAGCCCGAACGCTATTCGGTGGTGTCTTTGGTCGCCGATGAACAGGTCAATCTGCGCATCGGCAATCAAGTCTGGCGACCACAGAATTACAATCGACGCGAACATGGCCAGGTGCCGCTGTATGAGGCACTGGCAAAATCGTACAATCTAGCAGCGGTGAATTTGGGGCTGGAGCTGGGAGTTGAGCAGGTTGCCGATCATCTGCGCAAGCTCGGGGCGATGCGCACCATCGAGACCGTTCCCGCGCTGTTATTAGGCTCGGTTTCGCTCACTCCGCTGGAGGTGGCGCAGATTTATCAAACCCTGGCAGCGGGCGGCTTTCGCGCCCCACTGCGGACGATTCGTGAAATCGTCGATGCCGACGGTCAGCCCTTGTCGCGCTATCCATTGGCAATTGAGCAGGTGGTGAACAGTGAGGCAGTGTCGCTGACCCAATGGACGATGCAAAAGGCAGTCAGCGAAGGCACCGGGGCCTGGCTCAATCAGCGGCTGCCTAAGGAGCTGGTGGTGGCAGGTAAAACTGGCACCACCAATGAGCTGCGCGATAGCTGGTTTGCGGGGTTTAGTGCCGATCATGTCGCCGTGGTCTGGGTGGGACGCGATGATAACCAAAGCAGTCGGCTGACAGGTGCCTCGGGGGCATTGCGCATCTGGGGCGATCTGATGGCGACCATCGACAATCAACCCCTGCCCGACGCGCTCGCCAATGGACTGACATTCGCACCAGTGTGCGGACGCAGTGCGTCCGTGCCCTTTCATGCCCAGCATGTTGGTGTTGGCGTGCGCTGCGCCCGCGAGCGCGAGGCGAGTCCAGCGCAAGATGAGATGATTGATGAGATGCCAGCCGAGCATCAGGATGCACCGCCTGCCGAGCCGCAGCCGTCGCCCCGTCGCCCAACATCAGACAATCTTTTTTTACACGGATTTTGATGGATTGACCTATAGCTATTTGATAAATTATCGGAACATGGGAACAGCACCACGATCATCAGTCGGGGCGGTTCGCGAACCACCCTTACTATGTTAATGCCTGGAAAACAGAGTGAATGGCTATATGAATAAACAGCTTTTGATGATGGTTTTGATTTTTAGTGTGACTGCCTGCGCGATCCCTGAACGCCAGGATCCACCCGCGCCAGTGATTGAAGGTGGGCAGCGCGTCACCCCACAGACAGCCGCCCCAGCGCCGCCGCCGGAGCCAGCGCGTACCTTTGCCTTTACGCCACCGCCTGAGCTGCCACCTGTCACCACTGAGCCATTGCCGCCACAGCCACGCAGCGAGTCACCTGCTGCACCGCAACCACCGCAAGAGCGAGAGGAACGCCCGGCACCGGCACCTGCTGTGGTGGCGATGCCAGCCTTGCCACCAGCGGAACGGCGCACACCCGCTTCGCCGCCGACTCCCGAACCAACACAGACAGCCGCTGCCGCGCCGCCGCCAGTGCGCACCCCAGCACCAGCCGACTCACGCCCCAGTCCGCCGCCGGCTGCCACACCAGCGCCCAGCCCCACTGCCTCAGTTCCTGCGCTGGCGCCACCAGAATTGCCGCCTGCGGTTGACGCGCTGGCGCGTCAATCAGAAAATCTGCGTCAAAACAGCGATTATGCGGGTGCAGCAGCGGCAATTGAGCGCGCCCTGCGTTTGAGTCCACAGGAAGCCTATTTATGGAATCGGCTGGCACGGGTGCGCTTAGAACAGGGGCTGGGGGCGCAGGCGCGGAATCTTGCCTCGCGCTCCAACGCGCTGGCGGGTGATCAACCGCAATTAAAACAAAACAACTGGTCGATTATTGCCGCTGCACTGCGCGAAAGCGGCGATCATGCCGGTGCTGATGAGGCTCAACGCCGCGCCGCTGGCGGGTAAACATTTTGGCGCACCACGGCATGGCGGCACTGATGCCAGAGATCTTCGCCCCCGATGGGGTGTTGGCAGCGCAGGTGCCAGGATTTGGCAAACGGCCTCAGCAACTGGCCATGGCAGTGGCGGTGGCAGAGGCCATCGAACAGGACACAGCGTTGATCTGCGAGGCCGGCACCGGGGTCGGCAAGACCTTTGCCTATCTGGTGCCAGCGATTCTTTCTGAACGCAAAGTGATCATCTCCACTGGCACCCGCAACCTTCAAGATCAGCTCTATCATCGCGACCTGCCACTGGTGCGCAGTGCACTTGGAGTGCCAGTGCGAGTGGCATTGCTTAAAGGACGGCGCAATTATCTGTGTCGGCAGCGACTCGATACCCAAGCCCTGGAGCTTGGACGACACAGTGCGCGGGTGCTGGAAGATTGGCGACGGGTGCGCGATTGGGCAGCAAGCACCGAGGAAGGCGATATTGCCGAGCTAGCGATTGCCGAAGATGCGCCGGTGTGGTCGCTGGTGACCGCAACCATGGATTATTGTCTCGGTCAAGAATGTCCACATTGGGATCATTGCTATGTGGTGGCGGCACGCCGGCGTGCTCAAGAATCTGAAATTCTGGTCATCAATCATCATCTACTCTGCGCTGACATCGCGCTGCGCAAAGACAACTGTGGTGAGATTTTACCCGGTGCCGATTGCATGATCATTGATGAGGCGCATCAGCTCCCCGAGATTGCCGCGACTGCTTTTGGACAATCACTCAGCAGCCATCAACTGTTGGATTTGGCACGCGATCTGACCCTTGATTATCAGACTGAGGCCGGCGACTATCCTGAGCTGGCTAATGCCATCGATGCGCTGCAACTTGCCACCCAGGAGGTGCGGCTGTCCTTTGGGCTGAATGATCGGCGCGGCACCTGGGATGAGGCACTCAATGAGCCATGCATTTGTCGCACCTGCCAAGAATTACGCGATGCAGTTGAGCGGCTTAATGATGCACTCGCGGCGGTTGCTGGACGCGGCAAGGGGCTGGATCGTGGACGCGAGCGCGGGCTGGCGCTCGCCGCCCGGCTGTTTCAGCTCACCGCCGACAATCAACAAAACACACAAGATCAGGTGCGCTGGTTTGATGTGCGCGGTCGAAGTTTTTATCTGCATGAAACCCCGCTGGATGTGGCGGTAGGATTTCAGGCACATCGCAGCCGCTGGTCAATCCCGTGGATTTTTACCTCGGCGACACTGGCTGTCGATGACTCATTTGCCCACTATGCCAGCCAGCTTGGGCTTGAGCAAGCACAGACCGCACGATGGGACAGCCCATTTGATTATGCAACCCAGGCACTGTGGTATGTTCCGCAGGGGATGCCCGATCCCAATACCCAGAGCTTCACCCCAGCGGTTGCGAATCTGGCTGCTGAGTTAATTGCGCTGGCCAAGGGGCGCACTTTTGTGTTATTTACAGCACACCGCGCTCTGCGGGCGGTGGCTGAATTATTGGAATCACGGATTGACTATCCGCTGTTGGTGCAAGGCGAGGCCCCTCGCGCTGAACTGATCGAGCGGTTTCGTCAGCTTGGCAATGCAGTGCTGTTAGGCAGCACCAGCTTTTGGGAGGGCGTTGATGTGCGTGGTGAGGCACTGTCATGCGTGATCGTTGATAAACTCCCCTTTGCCTCGCCCGGGGATCCGCTGCTGCGTGCCAGGCTCGATGCGCTGCAACGCCAAGGCGCGAATCCGTTTCGTGATTACCAACTGCCACGGGCAGTCATCGCGCTCAAACAGGGCGCGGGACGACTGATTCGTGACCAACACGACCGCGGGCTGTTTGTGGTTTGCGATCCTCGGCTGCTGCGCCGTCCCTATGGCCATGCCTTTTTGCGCAGCTTGCCACCGATGGCACGCACCCGTGAGCTGGCACAAGCCCGTGAATTTTTGCTTACAACATGAGACTGATAGTGTCCAACGCCCGCTGTACTCACACCAGCGATCACGAATGGGGTAACTCTCCTGATGCAAGATGATTATTCGCTCAAGGAAGTCGATAGCGAAGAATTGCGCGAATTACTTGCTGCTGAGAGCGAGCCGATGGTGATTGAATCGCAATCGCCCGCCAGCGACATTTGCAGCCGCATTCAGGCGTTACGCAATCATGGCCTCAAGCAGGCACTGCCGGCCTTGATGCTCGAATTAGAGCGCATTGCTCGCGAGAACTTAGAGGCCGATGATCGGATCACGGTGATGCGCTGTGTTAAAAAGCCGGTGCTGAAAGCGGCTGCCGGACTGCCCAAGCCGCGTATCAGCGAGGGCAAGGAGACTGCAGCCATCACCCTTGAGCAGCGCTTGATTTTGCTAATGATTTACAATCTGCGTAAAACGCTGCACGAGGTGGATCGCACCCAGAGCAATCAGTTTTCAGACGATGACAGCGACCGCATCTGGGTGCTGCAACAACTGTTCCGATTTTTTAGCCGCCAGATTCGCTATAGTGTCGATTTTAAGCGACCCTGCCCCCAGCACACCTGGCGCGATTTGCATGATTTATTTGTGTATCTGGTGGTGCGCGGCATGGTGCAATTAAGCTCAGATTTTAGTGTTTCAGTGTTTGATGAGGATTTTGATGCCGAGATTGAATACAAACGCGCTCTGTTGTTGGGGGTGGTGGATCGACTGACCCACCATCGCGCCCAATCCGATGATTTTTTTCATTTACTCAAACGCTGGGCAAGCGACTCTCGCCTTCAAGACCCCAACAGCCTGATCGGTCAGGCGGGGCTGATTAAGGTCGAAGTCACCCACGATGAGTCGCCGCAACTTTATGAAACCGAGATGACCGAGGCCTTTCGAGGCTGGGTGTTGCGTCCTCCCGAGGAATTTCGTGAATATATCGACAACTTCAATGCCAGCTAATCCCAACGACCAGCCGACCATTCTTGCGCTGGAAACCTCAAGCGGGGCGTGCTCGGCAGCACTGCTCCACCAGGGTGCGATCACTCAACATCTTGAGTTGGCACCACGACGGCAGGGCGATCTGCTGCTTGGAATGCTCGATGCGCTGCTCAAGGCCGCTGAACTCAAGCTCTCTGAGGTTGATGTCATTGCCTTTGGTCAGGGGCCGGGTGCGTTTACTGGGGTGCGCATTGGAACTGCGGTGGCGCAGGGTGCCGCCTTTGGTGCCAATCGGCCGCTGCTGGGCATCTCCAGCCTTGCCGGTCTTGCTCACGCTGGCTGGCGGCACTATGGCGGCGGTGAACAGCGGCTGTTTGCGGCAATTGATGCCCGCATCGGCGAGATCTATTGCGGTGCCTTCGCGGTTAACGGGCAAGGCCAGGCGCAACCGCTAGGCTCGGAGACAGTGACCACACCTGAGAAGCTGACCGTGCCTGAGATCGCAGTGACGCATGGCGTTGGCAACGCTTGGGCGTTGTATGATGAGCCACTGCGGGCGCGGATCGATCTTGCGCAAGCACAGATTGCCAGCACCATCCACGGTGAGGCACAAGACATCGCCGCCCTTGCCCGCTGGTCGCTCGATCAGGCATGCGCCGCAGAATTGGCGCAACCGGTGTACCTGCGCGATCAGGTGGCAGCGATTCCTGGCAGCGCGTTGCTTGACAGCGCACCCGTTGCCGCCTAGCATCCTACTGTTTAGCGACTCAAGGTTTTAGCGATACATGGAATTGACCACCATCCGTCAGCCCGTTCTTGATGATCTTCAAGCCGTTGATACTCTCATTGTGCAACGCCTGCAATCGGATGTGGTGCTGATTAACCAGATTGGACATTACATCGTCGGCAGCGGTGGCAAGCGGCTGCGCCCGTTGGTGGTGCTGTTGGCTGCCCGCGCCTGTGGTTATCAGGGCAATCAACACCTGAATGCCGCCGCGATCATTGAATTTATTCACACTTCCACCCTGCTGCATGATGATGTGGTCGATGGCTCGCAGATGCGGCGCAGTCGCAAAACCGCCAATGCGGTCTGGGGCAATGAGGCCAGCGTCCTAGTGGGCGATTTTCTGTACTCGCGCTCGTTTCAGATGATGGTCGAGATTGACAGCATGCGGGTGATGGAGGTGCTGGCCCATGCCACCAATCGCATCTCTGAGGGCGAGGTATTGCAACTGCTCAACGCCCACGATCCCGACACCACTGAGGCGCGCTATATGGAGGTGATTGAGCGCAAAACCGCGACCCTGTTTGAGGCCGGCACGCGGTTAGGGGCGGTGTTGGCGCAGGTGCCTTCGGCGGTTGAGGAGGCCGTGGCGCAGTATGGGGCGCATCTGGGGATTGCGTTCCAACTGGTCGATGATGCGCTGGATTATGCCTCGGATCATCAGACCATCGGCAAAAATATCGGCGATGATCTGGAGGAAGGCAAGCCGACCTTGCCGGTGATTCGTGCGATGGCAGTGGGCACCGATGCCCAGCGTGCGTTGTTGCGCGAGACCATTGCGCATGGTGGGCGCGAGCAGATTGATGCTGTGGTTGCAGCCATTGTCGAAACCCAAGCCTTGGAGTATACTGCTCACCTTGCCCAGGAACATGCCGATGCGGCGATCAAGGCACTTGAGGTGCTAGAGGATTCCCCCTATCGCCAATCCATGATTGCTGCGGCGCAATTTGCGGTTGGTCGCTCCTATTAGACCGATTTTCGGGGTGTAGCTCAGCCTGGTAGAGCACTGCCTTCGGGAGGCAGGGGCCGGAGGTTCGAATCCTCTCACCCCGACCATTGCTGCAAACCACGCGCAGTCACTTTAAATTTGTCATGTTAAAGATTGCGCCGTGTCTTCGTCTTTCGTTCATCTTCATTTACATACCGAATACTCGCTGATCGATGGTCTGGTACGCATCGGGCCGTTGATCAACGCCGTTGCCGCTGCCAACATGCCCGCTGTTGCGGTCACCGATGAGCAAAATCTGTTTTGTTTGGTGCGCTTTTATAAGGCGGCAGTGCGGGCGGGGGTCAAGCCCATCGCCGGCAGCGAGCTGCTGATTCGCAATCCCAACGACCCCGACAAGCCCGATCGGCTGATCCTGCTGGCGCAAAATCTCACCGGTTACCGTCATCTCACCGAGCTGATTTCCACCGCGTATCTCAAACGCAGCGATCACCGCGCCCCACAGCTTGAGCGCGAGTGGCTGACCTCGGCTGCCGAGGGGCTGATTGCACTCTCGGCAGGCACCGCCGGCGATGTTGGGCGGGCGTTGCTGGGTGATCATCTTGCCGCTGCCGAGGACTTGCTCGATGACTGGCTGCGGCTGTTTGGTGATCGCTATTATCTGGAGCTGACACGCACCGGCCAGGACGATGAGGCGCGCTATCTTGAGCGGGCTGTCGATCTCGCAGTTCGCAAAGGGGTGCCCGTCGTCGCCACCAACAATGTGCGCTTTTTGGCGGCTGCCGATTATGATGCCCACGAGGTGCGGGTGTGTATCCATGAAGGGGCTACGCTTGCCGATCCGCGTCGCGTCAAACGCTACACCACTGAGCAATATCTGCGCACCCCCGATGAAATGGCAGAGCTATTTGCCGATCTCCCCGCCGCACTCGACAACGCCGCTGAGATTGCCAAGCGGTGCAATCTGGAGCTAAGTCTCGGGCAGACCCATCTGCCGCGATTTTCGGTGCCAGCGGGCATGACCCCGGATCACTTTTTTGCTGAGCAATCGCGCCGTGGGTTGGTGCAGCGGCTGACACAGGTGGATGCCGCTTTGCATGCCGACTATCAAGCGCGGCTGCAACTGGAGCTGGATGTGATCATCCAGATGGGCTTTCCGAGCTATTTTCTCATCGTTGCCGATTTTATTCAGTGGGCAAAAGATCAGGGCATCCCGGTCGGCCCGGGGCGCGGCTCTGGTGCTGGCTCGCTGGTCGCCTATGCACTGCGCATTACTGATCTCGATCCGATTGCCCATGAGCTGCTGTTTGAGCGGTTTTTGAATCCGGAGCGGGTGTCGATGCCCGATTTTGACATCGACTTCTGCATGGATGGGCGAGATCGGGTGATCGATTATGTTGCCACCAAATATGGCCGCGAGGCGGTGTCACAGATCATCACCTTTGGCACCATGGCGGCAAAAGCGGTGGTGCGCGATGTTGGGCGGGTGCTGGGGCATCCTTATGGTTTTGTCGATAAAATCGCTAAAATGGTGCCCAATGAGCTAAAAATGACGCTCGACAAGGCGCTGCTGGAAAGCGAGGAGCTTAAAACCGCCTATGCCCAGGATGAGGCGGTCACGGCGCTGCTTGATATGGCGCGTAAGCTCGAAGGGCTGGCGCGCAATGCTGGCAAGCACGCCGGCGGCGTGGTGATTGCGCCGACCAAGCTTACCGATTTTGCCCCGCTCTATTGCGAGCCAGGCGGCACCAATCTACTCACCCAGTTCGATAAGGACGATGTTGAGCAGGCGGGGCTGATCAAATTCGACTTTCTCGGGCTGCGCACCCTGACCATCATCGACTGGGCGGTTAAAACCATCAACCACCAGCGGGCGCAACACCAGGAGCCGCTGCTGGACATCAGCCGTCTGGAGCCGCACGATGCCAAAGCCTTTGCCCTGTTAAAACGCTGCGAGACCACCGCGGTGTTTCAGCTTGAATCCTCGGGGATGAAGGAGCTGATCAAAAAACTGCAGCCCGACAGCTTTGAGGACATCACCGCGCTGGTGGCGCTGTTCCGCCCCGGGCCGTTGCAATCGGGCATGGTTGATGACTTCATCGCTCGCAAACACGGTCAGGCGCAGGTGGTCTATCCACATCCTGATCTGGAGCCAATTCTCAAACCCACCTACGGGATTATTCTTTATCAAGAACAGGTGATGCAGATTGCCCAGGTGCTCTCGGGCTACTCGCTCGGTGGGGCGGATATTCTTCGGAGAGCAATCGGAAAGAAAAAATCCGAGGAAATGGCGCAGCAGCGGGCGATTTTTGAGCAGGGCGCGGTGCAGCGCGGGGTCGAGGCAGCGACTGCGCGGCATATTTTTGATTTAATTGATAAATTTGCTGGCTATGGGTTTAATAAAAGCCACTCGGCTGCCTATGCGCTGGTGTCCTATCAAACACTGTGGCTCAAAGCCCATTATCCAGCGGCGTTTATGGCGGCGGTGTTGTCGGCGGATATGGATAACACCGACAAGGTGGTGTTGCTGATCGATGAGTGTCGCACCATGCAGCTTGCGGTCGAGCCACCACAGATCAATCACTCGCAGTTGCGCTTTACTGCCACCGATGTCGGCACCATCCGCTATGGCCTGGGTGCAGTGAAAGGTGTTGGTGAGTCAGCGATTGAGGCACTGTTACAAGCCCGCGACAGTGGCAAGCCGTTTACCGATCTTTGGGATCTGTGTCTGCGCGTTGATCTACGCAGAGCCAATCGCCGCACACT
>SKYD01000262.1 GCA_007128075.1 Thiorhodovibrio sp. | reverse complement strand
TCGCTTGGGTGGCAGCGGTGAGGCTGTTGTCGGTCATCAGCAAGGTCAGTGGGCGATAGCTTTGTTCAGTATGTAAAAGGGCAACGATTTCGCGCACCGTGCTTGGCTCTAAGCCATCACTGACTCCATCCCAAACCAACAGCTCGGGTTGATGAATCAAGGCCCGCGCCAGCTCAACGCGGCGTTGTTGGCCCAACGACAGGGTGCGCGGATGATGGTGTTCGAGGCCATCGAGTTGCAGCCGGGTGAGTGCCAACCGTGCCGCTCGCGCCAATGCCTCGGCCCTTAGCCCGCGCTGGCGCAACGGCAGCAGCAGATTGTCAAGCACCGATAGCTCGGCAAGCAAGGCGCCGCCCTGGAGCACTGCCCCCACTCGCCCACGCTGGCGGCTGGGTGGCGTACCGAACAGCGTCAGCGTCCCTGCCGAGGGAACATCCAACCCCAAAATCAGCCGCACCAGTAAACTTTTGCCGCCACCATTGGGACCGATAATCAACAACCGCTCACCAACTGTCAGCGTGAACTCAACATCCGCCAGCACTGCTTGACCATGGACATGCTGAAACAGGGCGGTGATTTTCAGCACCGATTGCTGGGTCACCACGGCCACCACAGTACAAAGCCCAGATCAAGCAATAAAATCAGCGTGACCGCGCTGATCAGGGTTTGGGTAGCAGCACGCCCACTGCCATCGCTGGCGTAGCCGGCTTGGATGCCGTAAACCGCTGCCAATAACACGCTGGTTAGGGCGAAAAGCAGCGGTTTGCTGGCAGCCGCCAGCAGAGCGGTGATGCTCAGAGCGCGGGGCGCCATCTCCAGCATCAGCCCTACTGGCACCTGGGCGTTGATATACAGCCAGCCAAACAGCACCAACAGCATGATGAGGCTGGTCCAGATGCTCAGCGCAAAACTCATCATCATCAGTGCGACCAACAGTGGCGCGACGCTAAACTCGATGGGATCAATTCCACACACCCGCAGCCCATCAAGTTCACCGCTAAGTTGCAGCCGCGCCAGATGCGCCGCCAGCGCCACGCCAGCACGACCTGCCACCAAAATCCCCGTCAGCAAGGGGGCAAACTCGACGATCACCGTAAAGGTAATCCCCGGCAACAACCAGCCCGGTAGGGCGGCGCGGGCTAAGAGTGCCGTGCCCTGATGCCCTAAGCTGGCACCGACGACCAGGGCGACGATGGTCATCGCCGGCAGCATCTCCAGCCCGGTGCGCCGTAGCTCGCGTGCCAAGGCTGGCACATCGAGCGCGGCGCGTCCCCAGATGATGCACCAATAAAGGGACAGACAACGCGCCAGCACCAGTCCCGCCAGTCCAACACGCTCCAGCCGCAGCATCAGCACAGGTCAGGCAGCCCTTTGCCGGGTTGTAAGATGCCGTGGGGGTCGAATTGGCGTTTGATGGCGTGCATTAACACAATCGCCTGGGGGTCAAGCTCACGGCTGACAAAGGGGCGTTTTTCTAGTCCCACGCCATGTTCGCCAGAGAGTGTTCCGTCAAGTTCGAGCACCAGATCAAAGATCGCACTCAAGCAGCTCTCGGCGCGGCGCATCTCGGCGTGATCGTCGGGGTTGACCAATAGATTGACATGGATATTGCCGTTGCCAGCATGACCAAAGTTGACAATGCGAATCTGCCAGCGGGCGGCGAGTTGTTCTAATCGCTCGATAAACACCGCCATCCGTGAGACCGGAACCGCAACATCTTCGTTAATTTTTTTCGGTGCGACATGGCGCAATGCTGGCGACAGGGCGCGGCGGGTTTTCCATAGTGCCGCGATCTCTTGCGCTGAACGCGCCACCACGCAGTCGAGCATCCCTGGCACGGTGGCGGCTTGTTGCACTGTCGCTGCTGCCTGATCCACTGATTCTAGCGCGCCATCGACCTCGATCATCAGCACCGCGCCGGTGTCGGGGCTTAGCCCCAGATCAGAAAATTCACGCACCATGTTCAAGGCGGCGCGATCCATAAATTCTAGGGCGCAAGGGATGATTGGTTGCGCCATGATCGCGGCAACCGCTGCTGAGGCGGCGTGCATGTCAGCATAGGTGGCTCGCATGGTGCGTCGCGCTGCTGGCAATGGGGTGAGTTTGAGCGTTGCCTCGACAATCAGCCCCAGCGCACCCTCGGCGCCAATGATCAGCCGCGTGAGGTCATAGCCGACCACGCCCTTGGTGGTGCGGGTTCCCATCCGCACCAAGGCGCCGGTGCCAGTGATGATTTTTAGCCCCAGGGTGTTTTCGCGGGGAGTGCCGTATTTTACTGCTCGTGGGCCTGCTGAATTGTGTGCTAGATTGCCGCCGATGGTGCTCACTGCCGCACTGGTGGGATCCGGTGGCCAGAAAAATCCAGCGGCGGCAAGTTGCTGCTGGAGCTGGTCATTGATCACGCCTGGCTGCACCCGCACCAGCCGATTGGCAGTGTCCAGCTCTAGCACGCGGTTCATGCGCTCAAAGGCAATCACCAGACCGCCGCAATCAGGCACGCTCGCGCCCGTGGTGCCAGTGCCACGCCCGCGGGCGGTGACAGGAATTAATTTGCTGGCGCACAACTGAACCAGCGCCCCCACTTGCTCTGGCTCGCGCACCAGCGCCACCGCCTGCGGCAGTGCCTGGCGGCGGCTGTTGTCATAACCATAAACCCAGCAATCGGCAGGGTCAGTGAGCAGCGATTCAGCACCCAGCAGGGCGCGCAATGCCCGCACCACACGCCGAGGAAGTGGTGCGCGACTAGATGTATTCAAAGATTCGTACCACGCGCTCAACACCAGGGATACGCCGCACCCGCTCGACCACTGCATCGGCCTCTTCACGGGTCACCAAGCCCATCAAATAGACCACGGCGTTCTCGGTCGTTACCTTAACGCGGGTGATGTCAAAATCGGGAAGATCAACCATGGTCAGTGCCAGCTTGGCACGCGAGGTCAGATAGGTATCAGCACTAATGCGTGACAGCCCGATATTGGGGCCGATTTCGATCTCGTTATAAACCAAGCGCACATTTGCCAGTTCACTGACTTGGTTGGCAAATTGGCGGCTGATAGCACGGGTTTGGGCTTGACCAGTGAGCAAGACGCTGAGGTTATAGCTGGTGGCATTGATGCGACTGCGCTGATTGATCTCTGGATTTTGAGCCAAGAGATTTTTGACCCGCAATTCCAGCGCATCATCTGCCCACACTGTTTGTGCCGAGCGGCGTTCATGAATCAGCGCACCGCCGTAGGTCGCACCAGCCACCACTAAGGGGCCACAGCCTTGGAGCAGGCTGGCAAGCAGCACCAGCCCCCACAGTGCCAAGCGGGGTTTAGATTGAATGGGCATCAAACGCTCCTTGAATCCATTGCAGTTGTCCGGTTCCATCCATGGCGATCACATCAAAACGACAAGGGGCATCAGTCGGATGGTAAGCTAAATAATGCTTGGCTGCGGCAATCAGTCGCCGTTGCTTATGTGCATCAACACTGGCGAGCGCACCGCCATACCAAGCTTGGCGGCGATAGCGCACCTCAACAAACACCAGGTTTTCGCCATCCTGCATAATCAAATCCAATTCTCCTAAACGACAACGATAATTGCGTGTGACCAGCACCAGCCCCTGTTGTTGCAGATAGGCGCAGGCGCGATCCTCAGACGCACTTCCCATCGTACAGGATGCGGCATGAAGCAACTGCGTGGTCATGGTGCTGCAAAAAGCGCATCAAACGCCTGCACTTGGCAGCACAGTTTGGGCTGTCCTTCGCTTATGAATTGGTTGATCGGGGTGGAATCTGAATCAGGCATGCGCTTGGTCTCAATGGTTTGGCGTTATCGAGGCACTGGCTTCTACTGGGTTTTAATGGCAAATAGGCGCTCGACCATGCAGCGCATTGAAGCAAGGCACGACGCTTAAAGAGCCGTGCCTTGTGGTTTTAAGATCAACCGCTAGTTGATCTTGGTCTTGGAATCAGCGCGGATCATCAATTTTAGAATCTTAAAATTGATGATAAAAAAGCGGATGAGTTGCCAAGGTATAAAGATGCGCATCAGGCAAGTAAACCGCGTGGGAACGGGCGGATAATAGCCTGGGTGGTAAGGCTCACGATTTTTAGCAGCCATTGTTGAATTCTCCTTTGGTTTAATCCGGCATCAGCTTCCAGCCTGGGCGCAGCTTGGCTTGATGCAAAAACAGATGGTGCAGGATGTATTTCATCCAGTGACCTGCCAGCCCGATCTCGCCAAAAGTCAGGCTCATGTCGCGCCCATACTCGGGATAGCGGTCATAGTCGGGGACGATGGGGAACACAGTCATGGTCGCCGCTGTGCCTTTGAAGATATGCGAGCCAGTCGAGGCGACGCAGGCCGCTCCGGTCTCGCCCATCGAGGCGGTTTTGGTCGGCACTGGCGAGCCATTAAGCATATCGCGGATGCTACCAGCCACTGCCACCCCCATTGCCGCCGAGGGCATCCCGGTGCGCGGCGGAGTGGGGCTGATCTGCACCCCGTTGGGGCTTTTCATCACCTTGCTGATCGGATGCGGCGGCGCAAAGGCAATTCCAATCGCAAACAGGTTGTTATATTTTGGTGACTGATAGGTGCGCGGCCAATCGGCTTTACTCCAATCTTCATAAGGCTTGGGCGTGTAATCGGCATCGACCTTCATCAGCCCATTGGGTGCAAACAGTTGATCGGTGATCTCGCCGCCGGCTTTGTCATAGGCTTTGAGCCCCACCCCAGCAAATGGCGGGATCATCATCGCAAAATCAAAATCAACATCAAACAGCTCGCCACTGAGATTCTCGCAGTGCATCTTACCTGCCTGAATCTCGTGGACATGGGTGCGGGTAATCCACTCAATGCCGCGCTCGACCATCAACGACTCGGCAAACACCTTGCCATTGGTGACATAGCCGCCGCGATGGATATGCACCCCGCCCATGCCAAAATCGCCCAGCTCGTATTCGTTGCTGACCCACAGAATCCGCGCCTTGTCACGCACTCCCGCCTGACGCAGCACATGATCAACATTATAGATATACTCAAATGCCGCGCCCTGGCAAGTACACATCCCATGACCAGTGCCGATCACCAGCGTGCGCTTATCACCGGCTTTGAGTGCCGCGACCGTTTCCTGCAACTGCTCGTTGGCATGGATTGCGTGTTTTGCAGTACATACCGAAACTGTATGGCCATCAGGCCCTAAACCCGGGGTTGCCCCAAAGTTGAGCTTAGGCCCAGTGGCATTGACCAAATAATCATATTCCAGCGTTGCCGTGGTGCCTGCCCGTTGCTCATCGGTGTATTCAATGGTGACAAAGGGTCGGGATTGCTCAGCGCTGCCCTCGGGATGCAGCGACAACGCCCGCGCCTGATGAAATTGCGCCCCGAGTTTGCGATACACCGGAGCCAGATCAAAGGTGACATCGCGCTCGGTCATCTGCCCAACGCCGACCCAGATATTGGACGGGATCCAGTTCCATTTGGCATTGGGGGAGACAATTGCAATCTCATGCTGATCGGCAACCCAGCGCCCCAAATAACGCGCCACCGTGTGCCCAGAAATTCCCGCGCCAAGAATGACAATACGCGCCATCGCGTCCTCCTTTGTTGTTCGGCTGTGTCAACACAGACGCAGCCAGTGGATTATTTGATTATACTTCTCGTGCAAGTTGTGCCGCCGCACCAAGATAGGTCGCCGGCGTGAGTGCAAGTAACTGCTGCTTGGCGGCGACAGGCAGCTCTAACCCTTCGATAAAACTGCGTAGCTCCTCGGTGCCGATGCGCTGGCCACGGGTCAAGGCTTTGAGTTTTTCATAGGGCTGTTCAATGCCATAGCGCCGCATCAGGGTTTGGATTGGCTCGGCGAGCACCTCCCAGTTGGCATCAAGATCAGCCGCTAAGCGGGCGCGATCCACCTCTAGTTTGCCCAGACCTTTCAGCGTCGAGGTCAGCCCAATCAGCGTATACGCGAAACCTACCCCCAGATTGCGCAACACCGTCGAGTCGGTGAGATCGCGCTGCCAGCGTGAAATCGGTAGCTTAGCCGAAAAATGCGCCCCCAGAGCATTGGCAAGACCAAAGTTGCCCTCGGCGTTCTCAAAATCAATCGGGTTGACCTTGTGCGGCATGGTCGAGGAGCCGACCTCACCAGCCACGGTTTTTTGTTTGAAATACCCCAGTGCAATATAGCCCCAGACATCGCGGCACAGATCAAGCAGAATGGTATTGGCGCGTCCCATCGCATCAAACAATTCTGCCATATAATCGTGTGGCTCAATCTGGGTGGTGTGTGGATTCCAGGTGAGCCCCAGAGATTCCACCATGCGTTGCGCCAACGCTGGCCAGTCGATTTCAGGATAGGCGCAGCGATGGGCATTGTAATTGCCCACCGCGCCATTGAGCTTGCCGCGCAGTGGCACTGCGGCAATCATCTCGCGCTGTTGGCGAAGACGCACCACCACATTCGCCATTTCTTTGCCGACCGTGGTTGGCGTTGCCGGCTGGCCATGAGTCCGCGCCAGCATCGGGGTGGCCGCCTCAAGGTGCGCCAGCTCGCGCAATGCTGCAATGACCGCATCGAGTGCGGGCAGCAACACCTGAGCGCGTGCCTCATGCAGCATCAATCCATAAGCGAGATTGTTG
>SKYD01000078.1 GCA_007128075.1 Thiorhodovibrio sp. | reverse complement strand
TATTTGGTGCTGGAATCGAAGGGGATTTCCTCGACGCGGTGCTGGCGATCTTTGTTCAGCCCGGCTTTGGCACCAGAGATCAGCAGCGCGATTTCGGTTGGATCGCCGATGCAGTGGCCGCTATCATTTAGATGGGCGTTATTGCAGAAATAGCCGATGTCAAGCAGACGGTGCAATGCCGGATGTGCCAGCGGTTCAATGGCGGTGCCGTCGTGGGTGAACTGCCCTTTAAGGTCATAGCCCACGCCAGAGACATCAAAGGTTTGACCAGCAGCATACACGCCAGTCACTGTCATGCGGTTTTCGGTCAGGGTGCCAGTTTTATCCGAGCAGATCACCGAGGTGGCTCCCAGCGTCTCAGCGGCCGGCAAATTGGCAACGATGGCATTTTGGCGCGCCATGGCGTTGCTCGACTTCGCCAACACCGCGGTGACCAGTGCCGGCAGCATTTCTGGAATCGCCGCCACCACCAACGAGATCGCGCCGAGCAAGCTGTAAGAAATCTGATAGCCCAGATAGATGCCGACGACAAAATTCACCGCACCAATGGTCATAATGGCGACGATGAGCGTTTTGATAAAGCGCGACAGCTTGCGCTGCAACGGCGTGGAATGGGCTGCCGCTGCTTTGACCATGCCGGCAATCTCACCAAAGATGGTCTTGTCGCCGATCTCCACCACCACCGCCTTGGCAGTGCCTTGGGTCAGATAGGTGCCCGAAAAGCCCATGTTTTTCTGATCACCAGGTACCACCTGATCGCCCTCAATCGGGGTGATGGTCTTGGTCACTGGCACCGACTCACCGGTCAGCGAGGATTCATCGACTTGGGCATTGCGCAGCCGGATAAAGCGCACATCAGCGGGAATCTTATCGCCGCCTTCGAGTTCCACGATGTCGCCCGGCACCAAATCTTTGGACGGCATCCGCACCAGACCTTGATCGCGCAGCACCATGCACTCAGGCACCATCATCGACTTCAACGCCTCAATGGCGTTCTCGGCCTTGCCCTCTAAATAAAAGCCAACACAGGCATTGAGCACCACCACCGAAATAATCACCATGGTGTCTGGTAGCAGATGGGCACCAAACAGGGTGAGTATTCCAGTGACCATCGCCGTGGCGAGCAGGATCATCGACATCGGGTCTTTGAATTGCTTCAAGAACCGTTCCAGCGCGGGCGTTTTGCGGACACTGATCAGGTTCTCGCCCCAGGTGGCCTGCCGCTTGGCCGCCTCCTCCGACGACAGTCCCTGTTCGTTGGTTTCTAGCTTAGATAGCGTTTCTTCGGCGGTGAGTTGATACCAAGGCACCTGTGTAGTCTCCTGAAATATAATAATGAATAGCGCACGCTGGCGCTGCGACTTGGAAATTTTGCGCAAATTGTACCCTAATTTGATCGATCAACAAGCAAGTATCGAATCATTTTCCAGACCAATACCTTGACATTGCGCCATCAAAGTATTCATTCGCTCACAATATGATTATAGAGCAAAAGAACACTAAAGTACGGAAAATTTAACGATACCACGCAAACATCTTTCGCAACAACATGTTCATCTAACCTTGCTAAAATGCGTAGTTTCATCCTAAATTAAGGTATCACAAACACGATGCGAATTACTATTTTTGGCAGTGGCTATGTGGGTCTGGTGACGGGCGCGTGTCTTGCTGAGGTCGGAAACGAGGTGTTGTGCATTGATGTCGATGCGACCAAAATCGAGCTGCTCAATGCTGGCGGGGTGCCGATTTATGAGCCAGGGCTGGATCAGCTCATCGAGCGCAATCGCACTGCTGGACGGCTGGCATTCTCTACCGATCCCGTCGCTGGGATTGCGCACGGGTTGTTTTTATTCATCGCGGTGGGCACGCCACCCGATGAAGATGGCTCGGCGGATCTGCGTTATGTGCTCGAAGTGGCGCAGGCAATCGGCGATCATCTCAGCGATTATCGCATCGTTGTCGATAAATCAACCGTTCCAGTGGGTACAGCGGATCGGGTTGCTGCTACGATTCATGAACGACTGGCTGCCCGTCAAGTCGATATTGAGTTTGATGTGGTCTCCAACCCCGAATTTCTCAAAGAAGGCGCGGCGATTGAAGATTTTATGCGCCCTGATCGTGTCATCGTTGGCACCGACAATCCACGCACTGGCGAGCTGTTGCGCGCACTCTACGCGCCGTTCAACCGCAGCCATGATCGGCTGCTGGTCATGGACATCCGCTCGGCGGAACTCACCAAATACGCAGCCAACGCCATGTTGGCGACCAAAATCAGCTTTATGAATGAGCTATCCAACATTGCCGAGGCGGTGGGGGCTGACATCGAAAATGTACGGGTGGGAATTGGCTCTGATCCACGCATCGGCTATCAATTCATCTATCCAGGTTGTGGCTATGGCGGCTCTTGTTTTCCTAAGGATGTGCGCGCCCTGGAGCGCACCGCCGTGGATATCGGCTATCAACCGCAATTATTACAGGCAGTTGAGGCGGTCAATGACCGTCAAAAAAATCGCTTGTTTGCTAAAATTGCCGACTATTTTGGCGGCTCGTTGCGTGATAAAACGCTGGCGCTGTGGGGGCTGGCGTTTAAGCCCAATACCGATGATATGCGCGAGGCACCGAGTCAGCGTTTAATCGAACAGCTCTGGCAAGCGGGGGCAAAGGTTCGCGCCTTTGATCCAGTGGCAAACACCGAGGCACGGCGCATTTATGGCGAGCGATCAGATTTGGTCTTAGTGGACAATCAGATGGACGCGCTTGAGGACGCGGATGCGCTGGTCATTGTAACCGAATGGAGCCAATTCCGCAGCCCCGATTTTGCCGCCATCAAGCGACTGTTGCGTGAGCCAGTGATTTTTGATGGGCGCAATGTGTTTGATCACAAAACCGTTACTGCGGCAGGATTAACCTATCTTTCTATCGGGCGCTCGATGCTCAAGCCAGCGACTCGCGGTTAGCGTGTAGCTGATTCATCACCCGCTGAAACTCGCCATTGAGCAGTGCCGGTAGGTGCTGCTCAACAGTGGCAAGCCCCGCGCTCAATTGTTCAGCTTCGGTTTTCGTTGGGGCATTGAGCACATAATTGACCACTTGCTGTTTGTCACCCGGGTGACCAATGCCGATGCGCAGCCGCCAGAAATCACGGTTGCCCAGTGCAGCGATCACATCGCGCATTCCGTTGTGACCGGCATGACCACCGCCTTTTTTTAGCCGCACCTGACCCACGGGGAGATCCAGCTCATCGTAAGCGACCAGCAGTGCCTCGGGTTCGAGGTCAAAATAGCGCACCAAGGCACTGACTGAGCGCCCACTGTGGTTCATAAAGGTGGTCGGTTTGAGCAGGCGCAATTCACAGTCGGCAACCGTCAGGCGGCACAGTGCGCCATGAAAGCGTGTCTCATCACGAAACACGCCGCCATGGGCCGCCGCCACACGATCCGCTAACCAAAAGCCAACATTATGCCGCGTGGCTGCGTAGCGACTGCCAGGGTTGCCCAGACCAATCAGAAGACGGATGCCAGACATCAGCCGATTTAGCTGTCATCCTCGGTGGCGCCTTCTTGCTCGTCGTCGGCATCAGAGCCGCCGTAGCCAGAGAGCACCTGCACCACCGGTGCATCAAGATCTGTGCCATGTGCTAACTCAACACCCGCTGGTAACACCAGCTCGCGCACATGCAGGGTATCGCCAATCGCCATTTCTGACATATCAATGGCAATGTATTCGGGAAGATCGGCAGGCAGACACAGAATCTCCAGCTCGGTGATGTTGTGGGCGATCTTGCCGCCGAGTTTCACGCCCTTACAGGTGTCTTCGTGATCAAAATGCACTGGAACGGTCATGCGCAGGGTTTCATGTTGCGAGACGCGCTGCAAATCAATGTGCAAAATAAAGGGCTTGGCAGGATGTCGTTGCAGGTCTTTAAGCACCACGCGGGTGGTCTGTCCCTCAAGCTCTAGGTCAAGCAAGGTGGAATAAAACGCCTCATGCTCAAGCTGTTTGAGTAGCTCGCTGTGCGCAATTGAAAACATCTGCGGGGATTCACCACCGCCGTACAAAATTCCCGGAACCTGGCCTTGGCGACGCAGGCGGCGGCTCGCACCCGTCCCAGAATCGCTACGCGGCTCGGCGCTGATATAAAAAGTTTCGCTCATGGATCATTCTCCAAATAAAAAAGAACGCCGGCGACCCGCGACCAGGAACCGGCGTTGCACTAAGCGCCAGATGGCGCGGTTTAATCAACAAATAACGAGCTGACCGACTCCTCGCTGGAGACGCGACGCATGGTCTCGGCCAACAGCTCACCGATGCTTAACTGACGAATTTTCGGACAATTGGCGGCATCGGGGCGCAACGGAATGGTGTTGGTGACCACCAGCTCATCGAGCTGCGAGGCGACAATGTTTTCTACTGCGGGAACGGAAAGCACGGGATGGGTGCAATAGGCCAACACTTTACATGCACCATGCGCTTTCAGTGCGGCTGCTGCTTTGCACAGGGTTCCAGCAGTATCGACCAGATCATCGACTAATACACAGGTGCGCCCACTGACATCGCCGATGATGTTCATCACCCGCGCCTCATTGGCACGCGGTCGGCGCTTGTCGATGATGGCAAGATCGGCATCATCAAGTCGCTTTGCCAATGCCCGCGCCCGCACCACGCCGCCGACATCCGGGGAAACCACGATCAGGTTCGGATATTTGCGCCTCCAGATGTCGCCGAGCAAAATCGGCGAGGCATACACATTATCGACTGGAATATCAAAAAAGCCTTGAATCTGATCGGCATGGAGATCAACGGTCAACACCCGATCCGCACCCGCTGAGCCAATCATTTTGGCAACCAGACGGGCGGTAATCGGCACTCGCGCTGAGCGTGGGCGGCGATCCTGTCGGGCGTAGCCAAAATAGGGAATCACCGCAGTGATGCGCTTGGCAGATGCCCAGCGCAGGGCATCAATCATCACCAACAGCTCAAGCAGATTGTCATTAGTGGGGGCACAGGTCGGCTGGACGACAAACACATCGCGCCCACGAACATTCTCTTGAATTTCGGTCATCACCTCGCCGTCGCTAAACTGCCCGACGAGGGCTTTGCCGAGCGGTAGGCTCAGATAGCTGGCGATTTCAGCGGATAGATCAGGGTTGGCGTTACCTGAAAACACCATCATCTGACTGGGGCTATCGGGCACGACTCTCTCACTTGATCATGTTGGATTGAAGTGGCTGGGGTGCCAGGATTCGAACCTGGGAATGCTGGGATCAAAACCCAGTGCCTTACCACTTGGCGACACCCCAAAGATAGAAACTATGGTGCAACTTGCTGCATCAACGGTGACTGGTTACAACCTTTCGCCACAAACGGCGACCATTGCGCAGGCACCTGCGCTGCAACGGCGGTCGCTTGGGCTTGTGACTCAAACACCGCAAACAGACAGCCACCCGTGCCGGTGAGATACGCTGTTGTGTGCTGGTTAAGCCAACTATAGGCAGCCTTAACCTCTGCATACTGCGCTAAAACGACTGTAAGACAATCGTTGCGCCGATCACCAGCAGCAAAGTCGGTTATTGTGATGGGTTGTGAGTCTCTTGTCAAGTCGGGATGACAAAAAACGGCGGCAGTCGAGACCGCTTGCGGTGGCGTGAGCACCAGATACCAGGGCTCGGGCAACTCGACGGCAGTCAGTTGTTCACCCACGCCCTCTGCCCAGGCCGCTTGGGCGCGCACAAACACTGGCACATCCGCCCCCAAACGCAACCCGAGCTCGGCAAGCTCATCAAGGCTACAGCCTAGATTCCAACATTGATTCAGCCCATGCAGCACCGTGGCAGCGTCCGAACTGCCACCACCCAGCCCCCCGCCCATAGGGAGGATTTTATCCACTGCAATCTCGACCCCCAGCGAACAGCCGGTGGCAGTTTGCAGCAAACGAGCCGCCCGCACGGTGAGATCGGCTTCTGGGGCAATTTGGTTGGAGCCGCGCACCCGCTGGATGTCTCCATCCGGGCGTGGCTGAAGATAAATGCGATCAGCGCGGTCAAGAAACTGAAACACGGTTTGCAAGAGATGGTAGCCGTCATCACGGCGACCAAGCACCCGCAACATCAGATTGAGCTTTGCTGGTGCCAGCCAGGCACCATCAGCTTGCGGTTGAGCGTGGATCATAGGAGCAAGTCATGGATCACGAGCGACCCGCCAGCGAGTCGCGTCACGAAGTGGAGCGCGAACGCCTGCGCATTGCAAGCGTCGCGCACCGTTGTTTCAAGCGTAAGCATCAGTGTCACTATCTCCGCGTTGCATGATGTCAAGTCCCGCAAAATTGTATGGTCGCTTAACAAACAACTCGGGCTTCTTTTGATCCCATTGTATCAGAGATTGAATTGCGTCTCATGGTATGCCGCGATCAACAGCGTGGCAAGTGTAAGCCGCACGACTCCAGCAATTCTAAATTTGAACCTATGTTGTTTTATAATGGATTTTCAGATCAATCAAGGCTCTAAATTCAACCAATGGTTTCAAAAAATAAACAAAAGATACCAAATCTATTTTCCACCACCCAGCTAATGACTCGCATCCGCGAGTTTCTAAGTGTGTTGCCAGAACACCGCAAGGGCGGAAACAATCAACGCTATACAATCGAAGATGCCGCTTTAAGTGCATTCTCCGTGTT
>SKYD01000165.1 GCA_007128075.1 Thiorhodovibrio sp. | reverse complement strand
TGGTCGGCATAGCCATTGCGGCGCATGGTGGCGTTGACCAGTTTCCAGCGTTTGTCGTTGCTTGGCAGATTGGGGCGAGTGCGTTGCATGGTCATAAACAAATCCACATCAGTCAGGTTAATCGAGCAGCCCGGCGGCGATGGTGGCAGCCACCAGACCGTTGAGTCCCACATGGGCGCATTTGTATCCCGCCAGTCGTTGAGCGCGAAGCAGCACCTGCTCGGTGGGTAGTCCGTGCAACAGCCCGTCGATCAACGCTGCATTTAAGACATCGCCGGCGGCAAGGGTGTCGATGATCTGTGGCGGCTGATAAGCGGGAAGATGCTGTGGTTTTTGGCGATGATCGCAATAATAGACCCCCGCTGCTCCCCAAGGCACCACACACAAGGCGGCTTTGCTGTGTGCTTGAAGCTGTGCGGCAAAGGCGGCGGGATCGCTGGCGGCTCCCTGTGCCTCGACATAACCACGGGCAGCGATGAGCAGCGCGACGGGTTGCAGCAATGCCTCGATATTGGGTCGGGGTTTTTCAAGCTCAATCGAGATCGGCAGCTCAGGGCGTTGACGCTGCACATGGGCGATCATCTGCGCGGTGGCCTCGGGGTTGCGCCCTTCAAAATGAATCCAATCACAATCAGCCAGTGGCACCTGACAAAATTCAGCAACGCTCAGTTCAGAGAGATTGCGATGATGGACAATGGTGCGGCTGCCCGTCGCCTCGCTGACCAAGATCAACGAGGTCGGGGTCTGGGCGCAGTCATGCACCGCTGCATAGGTGGTGTCAACGCCCAGCGCATCAAGCTCGTGACGGAGACGCTGCCCATCCTGATCCTGTGCCAAAGTGCCAACCCAGATTGCACGATGCCCAAGCTGGGCGAGCACATTGAGCGTATTCGCGGCGTTGCCGCCACAGGCTGCATGGCGCGATTGGGCACGAAGTTCATCGTCTTCAGCAGGATAGTGCGCGACGCGATAAATCAGATCGCGGGTGGCAACTCCGACCCCAACAATGTGGCGTTTATTGGACATCGCGCTCATTAAAATCTCTTGCAACCCGAAAGCCGAGCATATCAATCCGCGCATTCTCTTCAAAACGATTGCGGGCATGATTGCGCAGCGATTCGGTCGCTGAATTAAAGCCGCCACCCCGTGCAACACGATAGCTGCAATTTGGTTCATCTACAGCGCTGCCATCAGTTGGTGCGCCGGTGTAGCTGTGCCGATAACAATCCATCACCCACTCCGACACATTGCCGGCAGTGTCATACAGCCCAAAGGGATTCGCCGGAAAACTGCCCGTGGGGGCAGTTGAGTTGCGATCCCAGCGCGTACCGCAGTCAAAGCACACCGCTCGGTTGCGCGGTGATCCGGTGCCCCACCAATAGGATGAGCTTGTTCCGCCACGAGCGGCATATTCCCATTCTGCTTCGGTGGGCAGCCGATACTGTCGTCCGGTTTGTTGCGACAGCCAGGCGGTGTAGGCCACTGCCTCATGCCAGTTGACATCAATCACTGGACGATTGCCGCGCCCCCAGCCAAAATCATTCGGACGACGCGCCCCCGTTGCTGCCACAAAGCGATCATATTCCGCAAAGGTCACCTCGCGCTCACCAATTGCAAAGGACGGCAAGGTCACGGTGCGCGTGGGGCGGGCATCGCTATCGGCCATGCCGATGGGGTTGCCCATGGTGAAGCTCGCAGCATTGAGCAAAATCAGCTTCGGCGCGTTGGGATCTTGCGTGGTTCCAGCAACCGCAGGCCCTGTGGCCACTGGCTCGACAGGTTGCTGCAGCGGCGGGGCTGGCTGCACAGCAGGTGTTGCATCTTCGGTGATTGGTTCTCGCTGCGGTGGCGGGGCGATTGCCGCGGGCGGCCCGGCAACGGGCTGCGCAGCAGTGATCGGTGGCGCGGCAGGCAACGGAGCGGGCAACACCCCAAGCCACCAAGCACCGCCGACGCTGGCCGCTCCCAGAATCACCCCAATTCCCACACCAATCACCAACCCCGGCCCGCGTTTGGGGGGATTGATGAAATTGGTCGGCGGGGCATCGAACATCGCCGGAGCAACCGCCAGATCCTCGCCCTCGGCTGGCGTGGTGCGATGTTCGGCATCTTTGAGGGCGCGCGCCTGGGTTTCGAGCTGGCGCCGTAGGGTGTCAATATCCTGATAGCGATCTTCGAGCCGATCCTCAAGACGGCGACATTCGTTGGTCAACTGCTCAACGATACGCTCTTGCTCACGCAACGCCAGCCGCAGACCTTCGTTTTCCTGTTGGATGGCAAGATCAGCAGTTGCTAACGCGGCATCGCGCTTGGGTGATTGACTAACCGAGGGTGAGTTTTCTGAATTCTGTGCCATCGTGAAAATCGTCTTTTTAGCTTAAAAAACAACAAAAGCGGTCAGGTGGCGAGTGCGGCGATACTTGACAACGCCCCTAACGCACCGCATCCTTCGCAACTTTAAGCCAATTGTACCTTAGTTGACTCGATAAATTTTTTTGCGCACCGCATGAGCAACATCAAGCCACGACGAATCAAACGACCGCGTATTGGGCGGCAGTCGCGCTCCCTGCCTGAGCAGCTAACATGGGGGCTGGCACTGGTGCTTGTGCTGTTGGTGTGGACATATCTTAGCTATCTTTTGTTGTGTGATGCCCCACGCCAGGCGCGGCAGTTAAGCAGCGATCAGCTTGCTGAACTTGAACACAGCGAGCGGTTTCTGAGCCTGACCCGCGATGAGCTGGTGCGTTCAGTGCGTGAATTGCGCTTAGCCAACGACAGCCACCGCCAAGCCGCAGAGCAGGCGCAAACCGCGCTCGATCAGTTATACGAAGAACATGCCAAGCTCAATCGTCAGGTGCATTTCTTCCGCCAGTTGTTTGGTGCCGCAGATGGGCTGATTGAAATTGGTGATCTAACTTTAGAGCGCCATGATGATCGGCAGTTTAGCTACAATTTTCGGCTCACCAATACTGACGATCAACGCAGTAGCGAGGATCGATTGGAGGGCGAGGTACGCATCCAGGTCAGCGGTCAGGGTGAAAACGGCATGCAATATCTTGACTTAGCTGAAATCAGCGACCCCGAGCGCAACGCACACGCGATGCGTTTTCGCAATTTCCAAGAAGTGCGGGGGCGACTGCGCTTGCCAAGCCGCTTTGTCCCCGCTGAATTTCTGGTCATCGTGATTCCATCTGACCATCGCACACCCGGAGCGCACCGCATTTTCGACTGGGTGTGGTCGCCTGCGGGCGACGATGATTAAACTAAAACACTTCGATTGTAAACAAGGAACACCAAAGTGGCGCGTATACGCAAATTCAAGCCCCCTAAAATCGTCACCGTGATCGGTCAAGGCACCGTGATTAAGGGCGATATCACCTTTGCCGGTGGGCTGCATATCGAAGGCAAAATCTGCGGCAATGTCTATGGTGAAACCGAAACCAACTCAACGCTGATTTTGAGCGAACATGGCGAGATTGAAGGCGAGCTTAATGCCGACAATCTCATCATCAATGGCCGCATCAAGGGCGATGTTCATGCCGGGGATCGTGTCGAGCTGGCGGATAATGCCCGCGTCATTGGCACGGTGTATTATCGGTTGTTAGAAATGGCGATGGGGGCGGAGGTCAATGGTCAGTTGATTCATAGCGAGTCCAAGCCGCCGCAGCGCTTAGGCTACGACGGCAGCAGTCGCTTTGATCCGCCCGATGAGCAGGAAATTGTTGATGCTGAGGCTGACGCGTCGTCAATCGCCGATCAGCCGCGTCACAACAGTTAGTCTGCGGCAGTCAGCGTTGTCGGACCAGCCGCGGAACCCAAAATCAGCACATCCGCTGGGCGGTGGGCAAAGAGTCCCACAGTGACCACACCAGCCATCTGGTTGATGGTTTGTTCGAGTGCGAGGGGGTCTTCAATGCGTAGCCCCTGGACATCGAGAATCGGATTGCCGTTGTCAGTGACAAAACCCTCGCGCCACACCGGCGTGCCGCCCAGACGGGTCAGCTCCCGCGCCACTAGGCTACGCGCCATCGGGATGACCTCCACCGGCAACGGGAATGCACCGAGCACCGGCACCAGCTTGCTGGCATCGGCGATGCACACAAATCGCTCGCTGGCGGCAGCCACGATTTTCTCGCGGGTCAGTGCCCCGCCACCGCCCTTGATCAGTTGCAGCCGCGCATTCGACTCATCCGCACCATCGACATAGAGCGCCAGCGTGCCAACGCTGTTGAGTTCTAAAACCTCAATGCCGTGCTGGCGCAAGCGGGCAGTCGATGCCTCGGAGCTAGAGACCGCGCCCTCGATGCGTCCTTTGATCTTTGCCAGTGCGTCAATGAAATAATTGACCGTCGAGCCGGTGCCAACCCCAATAATGCCGCCCTCGACATAGGCGATTGCCGCCTCAGCGGCCTGTTGCTTCAATGCGTTGCTGTTGTCGCTCATAAAGTTTATTAAACCTTAAATTTAAGATAAAGCCGTTGATCATCATACCAGAGCCATGCCATGCCGCACCCCTATATTGAGCGTATTTTGAAAGCCCGGGTTTACGATGTCGCCCACGAAACCCCGTTGACCCAAGCCCCACGCTTATCGCGCCGCTTAGGACGCTCAGTGTGGCTCAAGCGTGAGGATTTACAGCCTGTTTTCTCGTTTAAGCTGCGCGGGGCGTACAACAAACTGCATCATCTGTCTGCTGAGGCGCGAGCACGGGGAGTGATTGCCGCCTCAGCCGGCAACCATGCCCAGGGCGTGGCGCTGGGGGCGACCCGCTTAGGAATTGAGGCGACCATTGTCATGCCCAAAACTACCCCGCCGATTAAAATTCAGGCGGTGCGGCGTTTTGGTGGTCGCGCTATTTTGCATGGTGATTCTTATGATGAGGCCTATGCCCATGCCCAGGAGCTGGTGGCAGCGCGTGGATTGACTTTGATTCATCCCTTTGATGACCCCGAGGTGATTGCCGGACAGGGTACCATCGGCATGGAGCTGTTGCGCCAGCATCCTGATGCCATTGAGGCGATCTTTGTTCCCGTCGGTGGCGGCGGGCTGATTGCTGGTGTGGCAACCTATATCAACTATGTGCGTCCTGAGATCAAGCTCATCGGGGTCGAGCCAGAAGAAGCACCGACCTTGCACCATGCTCTGCAAGCCGGGGAGCCAGTCACGCTCAACGAGGTTGGACTGTTTGCCGATGGGGTGGCAGTGCGACGAATCGGCGAGGAGACCTTTCGGCTGGCACAGGCGGCAGTCGATCAGGTGATCTTGGTGAGTACCGATGAGATCTGTGCCGCGATCAAAGATATTTATGATGACACCCGTGGCATTGCCGAGCCAGCGGGGGCGCTGGCGGTCGCTGGGCTTAAACGCTATGCCGAGGCCAACCCCGACGGTCAGGGTGCCTTGATTGCGATTGAAAGCGGCGCCAATATGAATTTTGACCGCCTGCGCCATGTTGCTGAGCGTGCTGAACTCGGTGAGCGGCGCGAGGCACTGTTTGCCGTCGGGATCCCCGAACGCCCGGGCAGCTTTCTGGCATTTTGCAAGGCGCTGGGCAAGCGCCAAATCACCGAGTTTAATTATCGCTATGCCGATGCGCGTCAGGCGCAGGTCTTTGTCGGCGTGGAACTCGGTGGCGGCCCAAAAGAGCGCGCCGAGCTGATGGCACGGCTGCAGCACAAGGGCTTTGCGGTGCTGGATATGAGTGAAAACGAAACTGCTAAGCTCCATATCCGCTTTATGGTCGG
Source organism: Thiorhodovibrio sp. (assembly GCA_007128075.1). GTDB lineage: Bacteria > Pseudomonadota > Gammaproteobacteria > Chromatiales > Chromatiaceae > Thiorhodovibrio_B. The sequence goes on along the minus strand of SKYD01000165.1, from coordinate 1,058 downwards.
CGGTCACGCCCAGGGGGTAAACAATGAGCGGTTGGTGCGCTTTGAATTTCCCGAACGCCCAGGGGCGTTGTTTGATTTTCTTTCGGGATTGGGTCGGCAATGGAACATCAGCCTGTTTCACTACCGCAATCACGGGGCCGCCTATGGCAGGGTGCTGATGGGGATTCAGGTACCGATGAGCGAACAGACCGCCTTTGAACAACAATTGCATGATCTCGGCTATCCATTTTGGGATGAGACAACCAATCCAGCGTATCGATTATTTGCTGCTAGCAGCCTGTCGGAGCTTTAGTTCACGACAAAAACTCTAATTGTGCTTTAGTGTCTATTGGCTCGAAATCAACAAACTCACTCCCACTCGGCCAATGGCACTTTATTGGGTTGGGCATTCACCTCACGCACTGCACGCGGCACCAGATACCCGGGGAGTTGGGCGCGTAACGCTTGCATGAGTGCTTGTGCTTGTGCGGTGCTGACTTGAAAATGCGCACTGCCGATGACTGGATCGAGCAAATGCAAATAGTAGGGTAGCACCCCCTGGGCAAACAGCGTTTCGCACAGCGCAATCAGCGGCTGCGGATGATCATTCACCCCACGCAACAGCACGCTTTGATTGAGTAAAGTCACGCCCGCAGTGCGCAACTGTGCTAGGGCTTGCGCTGTGGAGTCATCTAGCTCGGCGGGATGATTGACATGCACCACCAGGCTCAGCGGGAGGCGGATGCGCGTCAGTATTGAACACAGTTCAGCGGTGACGCGACTCGGCAGCACAATTGGCAGGCGTGTATGCAGCCGCAGCCGTTTTAGCCCCGGCACTGCCTGACAGAATCCGAGCAATTGTCCAAGTCGTCGATCATTGAGCATCAACGGATCACCGCCGCTTAAAATCAGCTCGTCAATTTCACTCAGGGTTGCCAGCCGCTCCTGCCATCGCCCGGGCGGCATTGCAAGCTGGCGCTGTCCACGACGGAAGCAGTAGCGACAATGGATCGCGCATTGGCGCGTGGTCAGCAACAGTGCTCGCCGAGCGTATTTTTGCAGCAGCCCGTCCGCGACAT
>SKYD01000239.1 GCA_007128075.1 Thiorhodovibrio sp. | reverse complement strand
GGATGCCTTCCAGTGCTTTTTCCGCCCGCCCTTCTTGGATAAAGCCGACGATGGCATTGATCACCACCACGCCCAGAATCACCCAGGTGTCGATCCAGTGATCCTGAATCGCCGTGACCACCGCGGCACCCAGCAGAATATAAATCAGCACATCGTGAAAATGCTTAAAGAAGCGTTTGATCGGCCCATCACGCGGCGGATCTGGCAGCCGATTGGGGCCAACGGACTCCAATCGCCGTATTGCCTCCGCCATGCTTAAGCCATCGGCGTTGATATGCAGTGCATGCAACACATCATCGACATGCAGTGCATGTGGATCAGCCACCGACAGCCCTGCTGGTGCGGCGACAGTGACCCCACTTGGCTCATCTTGAGTGCGAAAATCAAAACGATAGAGCAGCCATAAAGAAATCGCAATTCCCGCAATCAGCCACTCTGGACCAATCAGCCACAGCACCAGTGGTGGTGAAAGCAAATACATCCGTGTGCCATGATTGTAGTAACCACCGGCACGATTGAGGGTTTCAGAGATAACATCGATGTCAGCGCCATCAGCAAAATTGGCAGGCGCGAGATTAATCAAAAACCCTGTTTGGTTGTAGTAGCGCAGTGACAAGGCAAATTGTACAAAAGCAGCAAAAAACACTGCGCTGAGGGCTAAAAATTTGATATGAATGTGGACAAAGGCATCCACTGCCATAGTCAGGCTGGCGGCAAAGGGCATCGGCTCGCTGTGGGTGAATGCTGTCCCAGCAATTGCCAGCCCGACCACAATCGAGGTCGATGCCAACAGGGTGGCGGACATGATCCAGTTGCGCAGGGTCTGCACTGCCAGAATGTCATTGCTATGCACCCGCACCATCTCCACCCAGGCACGGCGTAGCCGATTGGAGCGTCCGCGATAGGTTCGCTCTGGCTGTTCGTGATAAACCTGCCGCAGATACAGGTGATAGCCGATTAGCACTGCAAGACCGATCACATCGACCAGCCACAGCACCGGATAGTCGCCAAAAAGCCCAGTTGTTATCTCAAGTCCCATCAAAACACTCCATAATCAACAACGACAAAACTAAAAGAACTGCAACGCCAAGCCAAGGTGCATCACTGCCAACGCCATCACACCAGCGGCAACATCATCAAGCATGATCCCTAAGCCGCCGGGAAGTTCACGATCCAGCCAGCCAATTGGCCAGGGTTTGAGAATATCAAACACCCGAAATGCCACAAAACCGGCAACAATCGTGATCAAACTGGGCGGAACAGCGATCATGGTGATCAGATAGCCGACGATCTCATCCCACACCACCGAGGGCGGATCATCACGCCCAAGCTGGCGGGCAGCTTGATCGCAGATCGGGATGCCGATGGCTAAAAACAGCAGGGTAATGATCCCATACGCCAGCCAGCCCAACGGCACCAGTGCCAGATAAAATAGAATACCTGGCAGGGTGCCAAAGGTGCCTGGAGCCTTGGGTGCCCGGCCACTGCCAAAGCCTTGGGCGATAAATAGGCTTGCTTTTTTCAACATTGGATGAGGGTCTTGGGTTCCTGCGCACATGACTTCACCTTAACTAGCTAGAATGCACTATTATCATTGCAAATGATAAAAAATGCATCTTGTCACCAAAAAATTTTGAAAAACAAAGGTTTAATATAATGAAAATCAGTGTCATTGGTGGAACCGGTTTTGTTGGGCAGGCGATTGTCGAGCGCCTAGTGCGCGATGGGCATCAGGTCAAGCTCTTGGTTCGCGCCCAGAGCCAACAAAAAGCAGTCAAATCAGCGGCAGTGCAGCCGATCATTGGCAGTGTCACCGACAGTGCCGCATTACGGGATTGTCTTGCTGACAGCGAGGCGGTGATTTATCTCATCGGGCTGTTGCGCGAGTTTCCCAAACAAGGCATCACCTTTGATGCCATGCAGCGCCAGGGGGTCGAGGATACCATCGCCGCCGCGCAGGCAACTGGCGTGAAACGCTTTTTGTTGATGAGTGCCAATGGTGTGGATGCCAATCAAACCGCCTATCAGCGCACCAAATTGCAAGCGGAACAGGCACTAAAACAATCAGCGTTGCAGTGGACGATTTTCCGCCCCTCGGTCATTTTTGGCGATCCCAAAGGGCGGATGGAATTTTGCAGCCAGCTCAAAGCCGAGCTGATCGATCCTCCAGTGCCTGCGCCGCTGTTTTTTGCTGGCTTAGCAGCGGGCAAGGCGGGGCAGTTTGAGTTAGCGCCGGTGTGGATCGACGATGTGGCGGCAGCTTTTGTGCAATCGCTCGCTCGCCCAGAAACGGTTGGCAAAACCTATGCGTTGTGTGGTCCTGATGCCGTGAGTTGGAAGACCATCTTGACCACCATCGCCACCGCCGCAGGTCGCCCCAATAAACGCATGTTGCCCGCGCCAGTGTTGTTCATCAAGCCGGTTGCTGGGCTGATGGATCGCTTTGCGTGGTTCCCGGTGACCCGCGATCAACTCACCATGCTGGTGGCTGGCAATCTGTGCCAAAACACCGCCTGGGAAGAGTTGGGGGTGCAGCCGACGGCGTTTAGTGTTGAGGCGTTGGGCTATCTAGCCTAAGCAGCAGACGGGCGGCGTTGTTCGGGGCGCAGCTTGGGGGTGAAATACACATCGGCGAGGTCAAGATCAACATCTTGACCATTGCCGTCAACCAGTGGCTGATCGTTGTCTTTCCAGCCGCGTACCCCCGTTTTGAGCGAAGCAACATTTTGATAACCTAATACCTGCATTGAATGCGCGGCAAGGATGCTGCGATATCCAGAGCGACACACCACCACGATCTCGCGGTCACGCGCCTCCACCAATTCTGGGACGGTTTCTTCATAATCCCATTCACATGCTGACTCCAAAATCCCCCGTGGAACATTGAGCGAGCCGGCAATGTGCATGGCCTCAAATTCATACGGCTCACGCACATCGAGCACCAAAAGCTGCGGATTGTGCTCGCAGCGTTCCGCCAGATCCCAGGGCATGATCTCTTCAACGGCCGTCAAACAGTCGTGGATTAATTCTAAAAAGTGTTTCATCGAAAAAAGTCAACCTAAACAGGATTTTGGTGACACAGGCCTTGTTCAACGGCAATCACTGCCGCCTCAACCCGCGACCGCACGCTCAGTTTGCGTAAAATCGCCTTGACATGCAGCTTCACCGTTCCATCACTGATCCCTAGGGCGCGACCAATGGCCTTGTTGCTCAACCCGGCGGCAAGCTGGCATAAAATTTCGCGCTCTCGGGGGGTGAGGTCAGCAAAGCGCGACTCAATCGGCGGCATGGGGTCTTGTCGCACGGCGCGCGCCAGCACGCCAGTGAGCTCACGCGCCACCACGGTTTGGCCAGCGATCAGATCATCGAGGGCGGCGACTAGATCATCTGGCTCCATGTCTTTGAGCAGATAGCCATTGGCTCCCGCTTGCAAGGCATCAATCAGATCGCGATCATCGCTGCTGGTGGTCAAAATCGCCACGGGCGGGGTGCTGCTCTCCGTCCGTAACTGGCGCAACAATTCTAGCCCACCAGTGCCCGGCATCCGCAGATCCAACAGCACCACATCAGGGCTGCAATCACGCACCAAACGCAGACCCACCTCAACATCGCCCACTGCGTCAATGACTTTAATGCCGCGCCGCTCTAATAGCTCCAGCAGCCCGATCCGAAACAAGGCGTGATCATCAATCAGCAGAACGCGCATTAGTGTACCACCGTGCGTTGTTCAGCAACCCTGTGCCGTATCGCCGCAAATCGCAATTCGACCCGAGTGCCATCGCCAGGATCGCTTTCAATCACCAGCGTTGCCCCGATGCGCCGCGCCCGTTCTTCAAGAATCGCCAGCCCAATGTGTTCACCAGGATGTGACGAGCGCACTGGTTCGGCAAAGCCGACACCATCATCCTCGATCAATAGCTTAATTTGGTTGTCGCTTTCGCGACGAAGCAAAATTCTCACGGTTTGTGCCTGGGCATGTTTACGGACATTATTCAGAGCCTCTTGGGCGATGCGCAGCACATGCAAATCCTCGGCGGCGGATAATTCAAGCTCAGTGCAGCAGATATGCACCACAGTGTGAATCTGGGTTTGTTGTTCAAAGCGTTTTGCTAAATGTTTAAGCGCGGGCACCAGACCCCGGCGATCCAGCGGGGCGCGAAAGCTGGCGAGCAGTTCGCGCAACTCACTATGTGCCTCATCAATGCCATGACGAATCCGCTTGAGATCCGCACTGCTCTGATCGTGGTGTGCGAGTCCTTTTAAGGTGTCTTCAAGCATCCGCACCTGCAAGCGCAGACTCGCCAAAGTTTGGGCGAGCGAATCATGCAGCTCGTGGGCGAGTGAATTGCGTTCTTCGATGATCGATAGCCGCCGCGCCTCTTCATCGGAGCGGTATTTGGCAATCGCCACTCCGATATGTTGACCAATGGTCGCAAGAAGTTGCAAAATGTCCTCGCGCACCGCCACTCCAGGGCGGTTGATAAACAGCGTATACACGCCAAGCAGCTCATCATGGTGACTGAGCGGCACCGTGACCACATCAATCGCCTCGCTAGCAAACAGTGCGCAACCATACAGCCGCGAACAGTGGTTTTGAGAATATTGGCATTGTTCTTTGTCTGGGCAGAGCACGGTGGCACAAAGACAGAGTTCAACAGGCGAAAAGCCTTCAGTGGTCATCTGCTCTGGGTCGAGTCCCAGCACGCCAACCAGGCGTTGATGCCCGCTCGGCTGAATCAGCCGCACCATTGCCGCTCGCCCATTGACCATTTCTTTCAGCACCCGCAAAAAGCGCAGCAGCATCTCATCAAGATGTTCGGTCTGGGCAATCCCGGCAGCGACATCGTAAAGAATTTTGAGTGAGGCGGTTTTTTGTGCCAAGCGAATGGTTTGCCGCGCCACCCGCGCATCCATGTCTTCATATAAATCGGTGAGTTCAGCATTGAGACTGCTGATGTCTTGCGCCATGGCGGTGAGCACGCCCGCCTGTTGCAGCGACTCACTTGCCCCTGGCTCGCCCTCACAGATGCGGGTGAGTGCCTCCTCAAGCTGGATGAGCGGACACAACAGTTGGGTCATGGTGCGCTGGGCGATGATCGCCAACGCCACCGCTGCAAACACCAACACCACAGCAGCCAATCCGCGCTGACTGCTGTGGAATAAGATCAGCGCGCCAACCAGCACAAGCAAGCCTGGCACCGCCAGCATCGGCCACACCAGATGGGCGGCATGCAGCAACTCCAGCAGCCGGCGTTGGCAGGTCACGCGATCTGTTCGCACATTAGGCACTATGCGAAAACTCTTCTTCAACCAACTGTGGTTGTTTTACACGATGCCGCCAAATGGCAAGCAGTGCCGGGGTGCCCTGTTGTTTGATGCGCACCAGCGTCACCGTTAACGGCAACAGTTGACGATCCGCACGCAGATGATCCCAATCAAATGCCTGGCTGTCGTGATGCAATGCTTGGGTCAACAGCCGCGCCGCTTTGGTTGCCGATGCCTCACCATCGGGTTGCAGCGGCGGTGATAGTTCATCGGGTGTGCGTCCAATCACCGCCTCGGCCTTGGCATAACCGAGCATGGTGAGTGCCGCCTGATTGATCGAGAGAAAACGCCCATCTTGTAACACCGCCAGACCATCGGCGGCGGTCTCAAACAGTGCGCGATACAATTGTTCACTTTCTTGCAACGCCTGTTCGGTGCGCTTGCGCTCAGTGATGTCGCGATTGACCCCGCGCCGCCCGAGGGCGCGGCCATCGGTGCCAGTCACCGGCTGACAATAATGTTCAATCCAACGGATGTCGCCATTGCGGGTGCGGATACGAAAATGCAGACATTCAGTGTCATGTTCGGTGTTGCCGTCACGAGCTTGATCAAAATGGGGCAAATAGATTGCGCGATCTTCAGGAATAATCAGCCGCCCCAACAGCGCAGGATCTGCCATCAATTCCTCGGCGCTGTAACCGGTGATGGTCTCGCAAGCCGGCGAGATATAAACAAAATGCCCATCAGTTCCCAGCCAGTATTCCCAATCGGGGCTAAACTGCGCAACGATGCGGTAGCGTTGCTCGCTTTCCAGTAGCTGTTGATGTGCTGATTGCAGCTCATAACGAACACGCATATCCTCGGTGCGGTCGAGCACTGCGCAAACATAACGGTGACGATCCTCAACATCTCCTGCCAGCCGAGCAATGTGTAAATCACCAATAAACGGATGATTGTCGCCATTGCGAAAGCGCAGCTCATGCAGCACCACCGCTTCATTGCGATCCAGCCGTGACCAGCTATGAATCACCTTGCCGCGGTCTTTTTCCTCAACCAGACGCACAAAAAAATGTTGATGCAGATGACTGCTGCTAAGCCCAAACAGCTCTTCAGCCCGTGGATTGGTCTCCATGATCAGCCCTTGGCGATCCACCACCACCTCAGCCACTGGCATCGTGGTAAAAAACGCATGCAGACGGGTAAACGCCTCCTCGCGTTCAGCTTGCGAGCGCCGTAGCTCCTCATTCTGAATTTGCAGCTCTGCTTGATAGATGCGCAGATTTTCCACTAATTCGGCAAAGCTGATATTGCCGCTGGACAGCAGTTGTTCGGCAAGATCAAACTGACCGTCGCGCAAGGCGATGAGCGCCCGCTCGCGCAAATCATGGGCTGATTCTAGGTCGTGATTTACGGGCAAGGCGTTATCTGTCATCGCGCTTACTCCATTTCGCTGTCTTGTTGAGGGGCACTGACATTCACATGACTGACCACCACCCCGCCGGCGGCGTGTCGAATCGGTGCGGCATGCATCATAAACCACTGTTCTTGTTGCTGATCATCGATGGTGGTCTG
>SKYD01000196.1 GCA_007128075.1 Thiorhodovibrio sp. | reverse complement strand
GTCGAGGTGCGGGTGCGGGCAGCAACGGCCACTGTCGATACCATCGACCAAAGTTACTGTTTGGTCACCCGATTTCACAAGCTCGATGTGCTCACCCGCCTGCTGGAGGTGGAGCCATTCGATGGCATGTTGATCTTTGTGCGCACCAAAAATGCCACCGTCGAACTGGCTGACAAGCTCAAAGCCCATGGCTTTGCTGCTGAACCACTCAACGGTGACATGAACCAAGACCTGCGCGAGCGCACCGTGGGGCGGCTGCGCGATGGCCAGCTTGATATCCTCATCGCCACAGATGTCGCCGCCCGTGGGCTGGATGTCGAACGCATCAGCCATGTGGTCAACTACGATATTCCCACCGATCCGTCAGCCTATGTGCATCGCATCGGACGCACCGGACGGGCGGGGCGTTCGGGGCGGGCGATCTTATTGATTGAGCCACGGGAGCGCGGGCTATTACGGGCGATTGAGCGCACCATCCGCCGCTCGATTCCAGCAATGGAGCCACCCTCCGCTGCGACCCTAAGTGCCAAGCGCATCGCCCGTTTTACCAGCGACCTGCGCCGCACCCTCTCCGAACAGGATTTAGACTTTTTTCATCATCTGATTGCTGATTTAACCAAAGACGAAGAACTCAGTCCGTTGGATATTGCAGCGGCATTGTGTTTTCAGTTACAGCGTGAGCGACCGCTTGAAGTCAACGAATTGCGACTGCCGCCACGGGGTGAATACCGCGACCGTGACCCTCGGCGCGATGGTGGTTCCCGCGAGCGTCCACATCGGCGCCGCGATGCTGGTGGACGCAATGACAGCGATCTGACGCGCTATCGGATCGAGGTGGGCCATGATCATGGCGTGACTCCGCGTGAGATTGTCGGTGCCATTGCCAACGAAGCGCGGCTTGATGGTCGCCAAATCGGGCGCATTGACATCCGTCAGGATCATTCGCTTGTTGATCTGCCCGGTGGGATGTCCCGCGAAACCATGCAGCACCTACAAAGAGTGTATGTCTGTGGTCAGGCGTTGCGGCTGAGTCCATTGGGCGACAACGGCAGTGGTGGCGCACCACGGCGGGTGTTTAAGGCGCGTCACGAGCGGCGCGGTTCCGAATAATCTGCTGGTATACCGCCAAATTGCCCTGCACCATCACCGCAGGTGCAAACTGTTGTTTCACCAAAACGCGCCCTTGATCACCAAGCCGCTGGCGCAGGGTCGGATCAGCGAGCAAGCTAGCAACTGCCTGGCTTAAATCAGACACTGAGCCAGGCGGCACCAGATAGCCGTTGATGCCATCGCGCACCGCTTCGGGAATGCCGCCGACGCGGCTGGTGATGATCGGCACCCCGGCTGCCGAGGCTTGCAGCAAAGCAATGCCAAGCCCTTCGCGCAGTGCTGGATGCACCAATAGCTGCAAACAGGGCAATAATTCAGACAGATCGTCACGAAATCCGCAAAGATGCACCTGCTGTTGTAAACCGCTGGCGGCAATTTGGGCGCGAAGCGACGATTCTTGGGCACCCTGACCAAACAGCAGCACCTGAGCGCGTGGCTCTTTGGCGAACACCTCTGGCAGCGCCGCCAGCAACACCTGATGTCCTTTGCGCGGGATCAATTGCGCCACCACACCAATCAATAGTGCATCGGGGTCGAGATTTAGCCCCAGCCGCTGGTTGAGCGTTGCCCGAGCACAGGGCTGTTGATAGGGTGTAGTGTCCAATGCACTGCGCACCACACACAGCCGATGCTCTGGTACGCCCTGCGCTCGCAACACCTCGGCAATGCCCTCAGAAATCGCAATCACCTGATCATAGAGCCGATATTTAAGCGCCACCTGCCAGCGCGGCTCAGGATTATCAACGCGACGGGTATGCACCACTGGCAGCCGACACCACCGCGCCGCCAGCCCACCCATCACATCCGCCCCGATGCGACTGTGTAGATGCACCACATCAGGCTGGTGCTGGCATAAAATCCGCACCAGCCGCCCGATCAGCCGCAGATCGACATCGCTCATCGGCAATTGGATGATTGTGGCATAGGGGTGGGCGTGTTCAGCCAGTGCCGCGTTGGGGCGACACAGCAGAACATTCTCAACCCCTTCGGCCGCCAGCCCCTGCAACAGATAGAGCACCTGCAAGGCTCCGCCATAGAGCTGGCGCCCACTTTCGATATGCACAATTTTCAATTTCGTTGCCGCAACAGCCAGGTGGTGGCGCGATTGGCTGCCGAGCTATTGCCATGCTTGTCGGGATGACAGAGCCGAATCAGCAGCTTGAGCACATCGGGGGGGATAATGTCCTCGGCGTTGGCATCGCGCAACAGCAGCACCTCATCCTCGGCATCCGCTAAGGCATCGCGCAGCAAAGAAGCATCCTCTTGGGCATCCAGCAGCGACTGGCGCAATGCAGCGATCTGTTTGTTGGCCTCGGCAAGTGCAAAACGCAAAGTAATCAGGTCATCCTCGGTGTTATTGAGTGCGCCCCGCAGCAGCGAGACATCTTCTTCGGCATCGACCAGCTCATATTTGGTATCGGCGAGCGCGCTGCGTAGCTCATTATTTTCGACCTCAGCATCAGCGAGTGCAGCACGCAACAGCGCCATACCATCTTCAAACTGCTCATATAACTCAAACACCTGATCACGCTGTTGGGTGCAGGTCGGACAAAGCTGGGCATTAGCAAACCGCGGAGCAAATTTGGCGCGACAATGGCTACAGCGTTTCATGAACCATCGTGTAATAGTGAATGCACCGCCGCCAACACCTCAGTGACCTCAATCGCTCGCAGACAATCCACCCGCCCTGCGCAACTTGGTCGCCGCCGACAGGGTGAACACGAAAAAGCATGGTATAGCACTCGCGCCGGTGCTTCGCTAACCTGACGATAGGGGCAGGTGGAGCCGAACAATAACACCGTAGGTCGCCCTTGGGCCAACGCCAGATGGCTCATCCCCGTATCAACACCGATCACCGCTCGGGCGTGCGCCAATAGCGCGACCGCTTCCAGCAGTTGGGTGGTGCCTGTCCAATTATGCACTGGCACCGCGCTGGATTGGACGATGCGGTGCGCAGCAGCAACATCATCTGGTCCACCAATGAGCACGATGGGCTGTTGGTAGGTCGCCTCCAAATAGGCAGCCAACTCAGCCCAGCGGCTTTCGATCCAATGTTTTTGCATTCGAGTGGTGAATGGGCATAACACAAAAAAACCGTTGCTGAGTCCAGCGGTGGCGATGCGTTTAGCAATTCGCGTCTGTGCCTCCGTGCTCGGAACAATCTGCATGGCAAAGGGCTTGGTTAATAACTGAAGCTTTTCGGCAAAATAGCGGTACTCAGAACTGATCTGCTGTGGATCACCGCCACGGGCAATGACCTCGGTCATCAGCCAGGCACTGCCTTCACGGGAGCCAAGCCCGATCCGCACTGGCGCGCCACTCAATCGCGCAACCACCGCGCTTTTCAGCAAGCCCTGAAGATCGAGTACCCAATCAAAGCGCCGCAATCGCAGTGCTTTAAGTGCAGGTCGCAGTGTGCTCCACATCTGGCGAAATTGGTAGTCACGCGCTAGGGCACGCAGCCGTGGATAGGGCCATTCGATGACCTCATCAAGATCGGGATGATGCCGCACCAAGTCGCCAAGCGGGGGCTGGGCAAGCCAGGTGAGATGTGCTCGCGGATAGGTGCGACGCAGAGCGGCAATCAGTGGCGAGGCAAAGGCAATATCGCCAATGGCACTGAGTCGAATCAGTAAAATTCGCTGTGGTGGTTTGTTGCGGGTTGGTGGACGCAAGGACAGTGGGTGCAACGCCAGCATGGCACCAGCCAGCAGCACCCAACAGCCGCGCCAGTCCTGATTGAGCATGCGAAAATTAAACAGACTCCAGACTGTAATCATAACCAACGCAGCGAGCACAAACGCCGCCAAATCGCGCTCGACCAGGGCTTTGCGCCGCGATTGCCACACCCCATGCGCTAGTGCGGCAAGCAATGCCAGCCACAGCATCAGACCGACCAGCCCAAGCTGAACCAGCAGCTCCAGCGCACTGTTGTGTAAATGCTGTAACCGCACTCCATCGTTGGTGAAGCCAGCGCGCTGGCGGCTATGTTCCAGTAATAGGCGCGTTGTCCCTGGTCCCCAGCCAAACCATGGTCGCTCACGCCACACAATAACGCCGATCTGCTGCGCCTGCCAACGCAGCCCAATACTAGAGACCTGTGCTGGCAACTCAGTGGTATGCAGCAGCGCGCGCGCAGTGTCAATTTCTTGGCTGAGTCGCTGGATTAACAATCCGCTGTTGAGCGCGATCACCAAGACAATCACCGCCAGCACTGGCAGCCAGTGCCGCGATTGTGACTGCGCACGAAAAGAAACGCGGTGCCATAACAAGCCAAGCCCAACGATCAGCCCCAGCACCATCGCCAGCCAGGAACCGCGCGATTGGGTCAACAACAGCCCTTGCAACAGCAGCACCGCACTCAGCCACCACAGCAGCCGCACTGCCTGCCTAGGCCAGCCAATCAATCGCGGCTGGCGCCGAGCAAGCAAAATCAACCCCAACAGCCCCAAGCCGCTGTACAAACCAAAGGCAATCGCGGCAAAGCCAAAGCCATCGCGGGCGTGCCAATAGCTTGCTGGATCGGTCAGCAACAGCCCCCAGTTGAGCCGCAACAGCATCCCAAGGACCAGCCCACAGACCGCAAGCCCCAACAAACGCAACAGCCGCTGTTGATTGCCAGCGATGAAATGAGCACACGGCACCACAGCGGCCAAGTGCATCCACAGAAAAGTTGAATATGGCGAGGCATTGCCAGTGAGCCACGCCCGCATCAGATGGCCACTAAGATAAAAAATCCACAGTGCCGCAATCAGCACCACTGGCTGGGTCAGCCACACGCGGCGCGGTGGATTCGCAACAAATCCCAGCCACAACAAGACAATTGCCAAAGCAACCCCAGCGGGCGCTAAAAACAGCGTGGTAGCAAGCAGATAGAGTCCAGCCAACCCCACACGCGCACCAAAGAATGGGGCAACTGATTGGTATTGTTGGGTTAATGTGGTCTTAAAATTCGCGATTTGATTGAGAAGGTCAGATGCCATTCGTTATTATCCCTGCGTGACCGATCACAAACGCCAAACCAACAACAGTCCAAAAAATGATAGTGCCCAAGCGCACCCCAAGGGCTGAGATCAGCATCAACGGCAAAGAATAGGCTAACAACGCCATAGCGACCTGCTGGATGTTTGGGAGAAAAAAAACAGTTGAAGAGCAAAAGTGAATCTGCGGCGAGAATTTTAGCAGGAACTGCATCAAGATGCAGCGTGTGGCGGTGGGAACCGCATGTCAAGTCCCGTGTGATTATGCACCAAATCTGCCAGCAGCTAAGGCGCAGGATAAAATCGCGCCGCAAGTAACAAATTCAGTATCATCACCCCCTAGCATCCACTCAAACCTAGGGTTCATTTATGCACTCAACTCACACCCCAGGCGCACGGTTGCGCCAAGCGGTTGCTGATGAACAGCCGCTCCAGCTTGTCGGCACCATCAACGCCTACCATGCCCTGATGGCAGAGCAGGTCGGCTATCGGGCGATCTATCTTTCCGGTGGCGGAGTCGCTGCTGCCTCCTATGGGCTGCCCGATCTGGGCATCACCACCCTGGATAATGTGCTCGAAGATGTCCGACGCATCACCGCCGCCACCGACTGCCCACTGTTGGTCGATGCGGACACCGGCTTTGGCGGGGCATTTAACATTGGGCGCACGGTGCGCGAGCTGATCCGTGCCGGTGCAGCGGGCTGTCATCTGGAGGATCAGGTCGCCGCAAAACGCTGTGGGCATCGTCCGGGCAAAGCCATTGTCTCGCAGGCCGAGATGGTGGATCGGATCAAGGCCGCGGTTGATGCTCGCTCTGATGAATTTGTGATCATGGCGCGCACCGATGCGCTGGCGGTTGAGGGACTGGAGGCGGCGATTGAACGCGCCCAAGCCTGTGTCGAGGCGGGTGCCGATATGATTTTTCCCGAGGCGATGATTGAATTGGAGCAATATCAGCGTTTTGTGGAAGCGGTCAAGGTGCCGGTGCTGGCGAATCTGACTGAATTTGGTGCCACGCCCTATTTTACCGTTGCTGAATTAAAGGCGATTGGCGTGGGGCTGGCGCTGTATCCGCTGTCGGCGTTTCGGGCGATGAATCAAGCGGCACTCAATGTTTATCGCTGCATTCGTGAGCAAGGCACCCAAGCCTCAGTTGTGGATACTATGCAAACCCGCATGGAGCTGTATGATTTTCTTGGGTATCATGCCTTTGAGCAACAATTAGACCGCCTATTTGCGGATCACAAACCAGAGGCAACTTGAACATGCACACCCCAGACTCGAAACCCAAAGCCAAAAAATCGGTGGCACTGTCGGGCACGGTCGCTGGCAACACCGCGATCTGCACCGTGGGTCAAACTGGCAACGATCTGCATTACCGTGGCTACGATATTCTTGATTTTGCCGATGAGGCGGAATTTGAAGAAATCGCCTATCTGTTGATTCACGGTCATCTGCCCACCCAAGCAGAACTGAGTGCTTATCAGCGCAAACTCAAAACCCTGCGTGGTTTGCCCGCTGCCCTGAAAACCATTCTCGAACAACTGCCGCCGTCGGCGCATCCGATGGATGTGTTGCGCACTGGCTGTTCAGCTTTGGGTACGCTGGAGCCAGAAAAAGACAGCCAACCGGCGGCTGCGGCGCGTGATCTTGGTGATCGGCTGCTGGCAAGTTTTGGCTCGATGCTGCTCTATTGGTATCATTTTGCTCACAATGGCAAACGCATTGAGGTCGAAACCGAGGATGTGACCATCGGCGGGCATTTTTTGCATCTGCTGCATGGCGAGGCTCCGCCGCC
>SKYD01000228.1 GCA_007128075.1 Thiorhodovibrio sp. | reverse complement strand
CGGTCGGCTCATCGGCAAGCAGACAATCTGGCTCATTGACCAAAGCACGGGCAATGGCAGTGCGCTGGCGCTCGCCACCCGATAGCTCGGCGGGTTTGTGGTGGCTGCGATGCGCCAGCCCGACGCGCTCTAATAATTCTTCAGCGCGGCGGTGCGCCTGTGCAGGTGCCAGACCGCCGATTAACAACGGCATGGCGACATTTTCTAAGGCAGTAAACTCGCCGAGTAGATGATGAAATTGATAGATAAAGCCAAGACGACGATTGCGTAGCCGCCCGCGCTGGCGCTCGTTTAAGCGGGTGATGTTCTCACCTGACCATTGCACCGTGCCGCCAGTGGGGCGATCCAGCCCACCCAGACAATGCAACAAGGTGCTTTTGCCCGACCCCGAGGCACCGATAATCGCCACCCGCTCGCCGCGCTCTAGGGTCAGATCCACTCCGCGAAGCACCTCGACCTGCAAGGGGCCTTGGCGAAAGGTTTTGATCAGCCCCTGTGCTTGCAACACTGGCGGATTATTCATAACGCAACGCCTCGACTGGATCGGTGCGTGCCGCTCGCCACGCTGGATAGAGCGTTGCCACCACCGCCATCACAAAGGCCGCACTTGCCACCCTAATCACATCGTTCGCACGCACATCCGAGGGCAAGGCACTAATATAATAGATGCTCGGGTCAAGAAAATGGACATCAAACGCCTGTTCAATCGCGGCAACAATCGCCTCCACATTCCAGCCCAACAGCACCCCGCCAATCACCCCAAGAATGGTTCCAGCAACCCCGATGGTCACCCCTTGCACCATAAAAATCGCCATAATCGTGCTTGGCGAGGCACCTAGGGTGCGCAAGACGGCAATATCAGCCCGCTTGTCAGTGACCACCATGACCATGGTTGAGACGATGTTAAAGGCGGCGACCGCGACTATCAGCGATAGAATAATCGCCATCATCCGTTTTTCGGTGCGTAGTGCCGCAAAAAAATTGCGATGCACCTGGGTCCAATCGGTGACGCGGTAGGGCTGATCGAGCGTGTAGGCGATCTCGCGGGCGAGGCGCGGCGCGGCAAACATGTCGTCAAATTTGAGGCGAATCCCGCCCGCATGATTTTCACCTAAGCGCATCAGTTGGGCGGCATCACGCATGTGCATAAAACCCGCTCCGCTGTCGTATTCGGACATCCCGATCCGAAACAGCCCAGTGACCTCAAAGGATTTGAGCCGTGGCATCACCCCCACGGGGGTGACATTGACCTGGGGTGTGACCACCGTGACCTGATCGCCCACAGTCACGCCCAAGGCAGCGGCTAACTCGGCACCGAGAATGATGTGAAACGCCCCGGGTTCTAAATCATCCATTGAGCCGGCGATCATATCAGCACGCAATGCCGAGACCGCATCTTCCTCAGCGGGTAAGATGCCCCGCAACAGTGAGGCTCTGGTCTGGCCGCGTTGCATGAGCATTGCCTGAATCTCAACAAAGGGTGCGGCTCCCTCAACACGCGGATCGGCGCGCACCTGTTCGAGCAATGGCTGCCAATCTGCCAACCCACTGCTGGCATAGGCACTGAGCGTAGCATGGGCTGCCATGCCGAGAATGCGCTCCTGAATTTCCTTGTGAAAGCCATTCATCACTGACAGCACCACAATCAGGGCGACAATGCCGAGCATAATGCCCAGCATTGAAATCAGTGAGATAAAGGAAATAAAATGGTTGCGCCGCTCAGCACGGGTATAACGCAGACCAACAAAAAGTGAAAATGGTCGGTACATAGCGGTTATTAGACCATGCACCGGCGTTTGACTCAACTGTCGGTTGTCGCCTGTGAGGTCAAAACCGCGTATACTTCAGTGCTACATCGCCATCAACGCGCTTATCATCATCCAATGAACACAACGCCAGCCGGTGCCAACCCGCTGTTAGAACGGCTACAGCCGTATCCATTCGCAAAATTGGCGGCATTGAAAGGCCATCAGCCTTCATTGAGCCAACAGCCGCATCTGAGTCTTGCGCTTGGTGAACCACAGCATCCAACCCCGACACTGATCACCGAGACACTGCTGGCGCACCGTGATTGTCTTGCCACTTATCCAAACACCAAAGGACTTGGCGAACTACGGACAGCCATTGCCGATTGGCTGAGTCAGCGTTTTGGCTTGCCGCTAGGGCTTGTCGACCCTGAGCGGCAGATTTTGCCCGCCACTGGCAGCCGCGAGGCACTGTTTGCTTGCGCTCAGGCATTGATTGATGCCAGTCGTCAGCCTGCTCAGGTGCTCATGCCCAATCCGTTTTATCAGATTTATGAAGGGGCGGCACTGCTCGCTGGTGCGCAACCGGTGTTGCTGTCGACCACAGCCGACACCCAATTTCAGCCCGATTTTTCAGCCGTTGCTGAGAGCACTTGGCGACATTGCCAACTGTTGTATCTGTGTTCGCCCAGCAATCCCACAGGTGCAGTGCTGTCGCTTGAGACCTTACAATGGCTGATTGCGCAGGCGCACCGTTATGATTTTGTGATCGCGGCGGATGAATGTTACAGCGAGATTTATCCCGATGAGACCCAGCCACCGCCGGGGCTATTGCAGGCGGCATTTGCGATGGGGCTTGAGGATTTTCAACGCTGTTTGGTGTTTCACAGTTTGTCTAAGCGTTCCAATGCGCCCGGACTGCGCTCAGGCTTTGTTGCTGGCGATGCCGCACTGATCGAGCGATTTTTGCTCTATCGCACCTATCACGGCTGCGCCATGCCGCTGCATCATCAACACGCCAGTCGCCGCGCTTGGCAAGATGAGGCGCATGTCCGCGCCAACCGCGCCCTGTATCGGGCAAAATTTGACGCGGTGCTGGAGATTTTAGGCGATGTGCTCGACTGTCAGCGCCCGCAAGGTGGGTTTTATCTGTGGGCGCGCACCCCGATCAGCGAGACTGAATTTGCACGGCGGCTGTTTATTGAGCACAATGTGACGGTGCTGCCTGGGCGTTTTTTGTCACGAATCGATGCCAGCGGCCATGACCCGGGACAGGGTTTCGTGCGCATCGCACTGGTGCCAACGCTGGCGGATTGCATCGATGCCGCAACCCGGATTCGTCATTTCATCACCAATTTGTCAATTTAAGGAGCTTCCTTTGAGCCACCAACAGATCATCGAACAGGCGTTTGAGTCACGGGCTGCGATCACCCCGCGCAATGTCGAAACCCTCGTCCGCGACGCGGTGCTTGAGACCATTGATCAGCTAGATCGCGGGGCAATTCGCGTCGCTGAGCCACGCGATGGCGGCTGGCAGGTCAACGATTGGATTAAAAAAGCCGTGTTGCTGTCATTTCGGATTGAAGACAACAGCTTTATCAAAGGCGGCTTCACCAACTATTACGACAAGGTGCCAGCAAAATATCAGGATGCCAATGCCCGTGAATTTCGTGACGGTGGGGTGCGGGTGGTGCCACCGGCAACCGCAAGACGCGGCTCCTACATTGCGCCAAGCTGTGTGTTGATGCCTTCTTATGTCAATATCGGTGCTTATGTGGATTCGGGCACCATGGTCGATACCTGGGCGACCGTTGGCTCCTGCGCCCAGATTGGCAAAAATGTCCACTTATCTGGCGGGGTGGGCATCGGCGGGGTGCTCGAACCGGTGCAAGCAGCCCCGACCATCATCGAGGACAATTGCTTCATCGGGGCGCGTTCCGAGATCGTCGAAGGAGTGATCGTCGAACAGGGGGCAGTGATCTCGATGGGGGTGTACATCGGCCAAAGCACCAAAATTTACAACCGCCTCACTGGTGAAATCCTATTCGGCCGCGTGCCAGCGGGCGCAGTGGTCGTCCCGGGCAGCTTGCCTGCTGCTGATGGCAGTCACAGCCTTTATTGCGCAGTGATTATCAAACAGGTCGATGAAAAAACCCGAGGCAAGGTGGGAATTAACGAATTGCTGCGGGATATTTAAAGGAGATCCCCGATGGCGCAGCTCGATGTCTTGATTGCTATCATTGCAGTCGTGGTGATTTTGTTGGTGATGAAATTTGCCAAATCAAGCAAAAGCTATGGTGGCAATCATGACTATACTCATCATTATCACCACTTTAGCAACTTTGATTCGACGCGCAACAGCGACAGCAATCGCGCCGCTTCCTCATCCTGTGATAGCAGCGACAGTTCCGACAACGGGGGCGATTGCGGCAGCGATGATTGAAACCGCCAGCCCCGATGAGCGTCAGTTGCTCAAACTGTGGCGTGCTCTCGATCCTGAACAGCGCACCACACTGATTGCTTTTGCTGAATTTTTGTGTAGCAAGCAGCCCGCTGCGGCTCCAGCTCCGCTACCCGAGCCAGTGCCGCGCCCAGAACGCGAAACGGTGGTTGGCGCACTCAAGCGGCTGCGGTTTAATTATCCGCAGCTTGATTCTGCGGTGCTGCTTAACGAGGCCTCTTTGTTGATGTCTGCCCATCTGTTGCAAGGGCGACCAGCCAAAGAAGTCATTGATGAGCTGGAGGATTTGTTTGCACGCGAAAGCAACTCGTTCAATTCAGATGACAACGCGCTTAGTTAGTTTTTAATCATCACGGCGGATTATTGATGTCATATTTTCGCTATCATGTTTTTTTCTGTACCAATCAACGCGATGACCACGGTCAACGCTGTAAAGAGTACAACACTACTGCGGCGCGCGCCTATCTTAAAAAGCGCACCAAAGAATTAGGGATCAAAGGTGCAGGCGGGGTGCGTATCAACAGCGCGGGCTGTCTGGATCGCTGCACTGAAGGTCCGGTGATTGTGGTCTACCCCGAGGCGATTTGGTACACCTATGTTAATCATGACGACCTCGACGAGATTCTACATTCTCATCTCATCGGCGGCGAGCCAGTGGCACGGCTGCGGCTGCCCGATACCCCGCCACCATCGCTAGAATCGCAATAGGATCAGCCACATGCGGGTGCTAGGAATCGAAACCTCCTGTGATGAAACAGGGGTCGCGGTCTATGACAGCGAGCGTGGGCTGTGCGCTCATGCTGTATATAGTCAAACTGAGATTCATGCGGTTTATGGCGGTGTGGTGCCGGAGCTGGCCTCACGCGATCATGTCCGCAAAACCTTGCCGCTGATTCGCCAGACCTTGACCGAGGCCGAGCTGTCGCCTGAGCAGATCGACGGCGTTGCTTACACCGCAGGCCCGGGATTGATCGGCGCACTGTTGGTTGGTGCCGCACTTGGGCGGGCGTTGGCGTGGGCGTGGGAGGTGCCAGCGATTGGGGTGCATCATCTGGAAGGCCATTTGCTGGCGCCGTTTTTGGAAGATAAGCCGCCGCCCTGTCCTTTTATCGCGCTGCTGGTTTCAGGGGGGCATAGCCAGATCATCCATGTCCCTGAGGTGGGAATTTATCAACTGCTGGGTGAATCGGTCGATGATGCGGCAGGCGAGGCCTTTGATAAAACCGCCAAGCTGTTGGGGCTGCCCTATCCTGGTGGTCCGCAACTGGCGCGACTGGCAGAACGCGGCGATCCGACGCGCTATCGTTTCCCACGCCCGATGACTGACCGCCCAGGGCTAAATCTGAGTTTTAGCGGGCTGAAAACCTACACTTTGAACGCTTTGCAGCAGACACTGGGCGAGCGCGATGACACCGAGCAGGTGCATGCTGATATCGCTCGGGCATTTGAAGAGGCGGTGGTCGATACCCTGGTGATCAAATGTCGCCGGGCGCTGGAGAGCACCGGCGTGCCGCGCTTGATTCTTGCCGGTGGAGTCAGTGCCAACCGCCGCCTTCGTGAGCGCATGGCAGCGGCAATGCAGCCGCTAGGGGCTGAATTATATTATCCGCGGGCTGAATTTTGTACCGACAACGGTGCGATGATTGCCTATGCTGGCTGGCGGCGATTGGCAGCGGGGCATCAGCAGCCGCTGGCAATCACTCCGCGCCCGCGTTGGCCGTTAACCGATTTGGTACCACTGGCTTGATTGACAAAATTGGTGCCCACGACAGGAATTGAACCTGTGACCTGCCGCTTAGGAGGCGGCCGCTCTATCCAACTGAGCTACGAGGGCAATCAGGTTAGTTTAGCTTAATTGGCGGTTGCCGCCAATGGGCTGGCGAAGTTATCACCGCTGGCTTCAGTACTGTAGTATCCTTATTGATTGCTTAAAATCAATGCAACCTTTCTGACCACCTCAATGCGGATGTTTACCCCGTGACAGAACTAAAAAACGACACCTTTCTCCGCGCCCTGCTGCGCCAACCTGTTGATTACACCCCCGTTTGGATGATGCGCCAGGCGGGTCGTTATCTGCCTGAATACCGTGCCACGCGCAGTCGTGCTGGCAGCTTTATGGATCTGTGCCGCAATCCTGAACTCGCCTGCGAGGTGACGCTGCAACCACTTGAGCGTTTTCCGCTCGATGCCGCGATTTTGTTCTCAGATATTTTAACCATCCCTGATGCCATGGGGCTGGGATTGTATTTTGCTGAGGGTGAAGGACCGCATTTTGAGCGCCCGGTGCGCACCGCTGCCGACATTGAGCGTCTCGGCGTGCCCGATCCTGAGGTTGAGCTGCGCTATGTGATGGATGCGGTGGCGGTGATTCGCCGTGAACTCAATGGACGAGTGCCGCTGATTGGCTTTTCTGGCAGCCCGTGGACTTTGGCGACCTATATGGTCGAGGGCAGTGGCACCAAAAACTTTGCCCTCAGCAAGGCGATGCTGTTTGATCGCCCCGATTTAATGCACGCATTGCTTGCTAAAATTGCTGATGCGGTGATTGCCTATCTCAATGGCCAGATTGCCCATGGCGCACAGGCGGTGATGGTGTTTGATACCTGGGGCGGAGTGTTGGCTCCAGGTGATTTTCGTGAATTTTCGCTGCGCTATCTGGAGCGGATTGTCGAAGGCGTGACCCGCGAAGCTCAGGGGCG
>SKYD01000006.1 GCA_007128075.1 Thiorhodovibrio sp. | reverse complement strand
TGGTCGCCAAGCGATGCGCCCGATCCCCGGGGTTGATGCGCTCAGGACTGTAGCCGACATAAAAATCACGATTGAACACAAGCCCCGAGCCTTGCTCTAGCAAGGGCACACAAATCTCTTCTGTGGCTCCAGGATACACAGTTGATTCATAAATTACCACATCATCAGGCTTGAGCACCTTGGCGAGGGTGCGGCTGGCAGTCTCCAGCGGCGAAAAATCGGGCTGTTTATAAGCATTGACCGGCGTGGGCACGGTGACGACAAACACATTGCAGTCACGCAATGCCGCTGCATCAGTGGTATAGCCAAGCTTTTTTGCAGCGGCTAATTCAGCCGAGGTCACCTCAAGCGATTGATCATGGCCAGCACACAGCTCAGCGATGCGGGCGGCGTTGGTGTCATAGCCGAGTGTCGGATAGTGTTCGGCAAAGGCGACTGCCAGCGGCAGCCCAACATAGCCAAGCCCGATGATGCCAAGCCGGGGCGGATGGGTTTGTAAGCTGCGTGTCATGTTAAACTGTCCCGCTGATTGTCCTGATTGCTTGTAAATTTATCATGTCATCTTACCCCCGCGCCCGCATTGATCTCAGCGCCTTGACGCATAATCTCGCCCAGGTGCGGCATCATGCACCACACAGTCGCATCTGGGCAGTGGTCAAGGCGAATGCCTATGGTCACGGCATGGTGCGCGTTGCCCAAGCCCTGACCGCCGCGGATGGGCTGGCGGTGGCGCGGATCGATGAGGCATTGCACCTGCGCACACACGGCATCACCCTGCCGATTTTGGTGCTGGAAGGCTGTGCCGACCATGAAGCCCTCGCGGCAGCACTGGCGGCGCGACTCACCTTGGGGCTGCATGGTGCCGCTCAGATTGAGCGGCTGGCTGCTCAGATACACCAAGCGTCTTTCCCAGTTGCGGTGTGGCTGAAAGTCGATACCGGAATGCACCGCTTAGGTGTCGCGCTGTCTGATGTCCCTGCTTTGATCGAGCGACTGCGGGCGCTGGCTCCCAAGGTGCAGCTTGAGGGGCTGATGACCCATCTTGCCAATGCTGACTGTCCCGATGATCCACGCAATGCCCAGCAATGTCAGACGCTACAGCAGCTTGCTGCCGCCTTTGGCTTGCCGCTGAACATCGGCAACTCGGGCGGAATTTTAGCACTCAACGCTGCCCGCACGGAATGGGTGCGCCCGGGGATTATGCTCTATGGTGGCTCGCCGTTTGATCACTGCTCGGCGCACGAACTCGGCTTGCGTCCGGTGATGACGCTCGAAAGCCGATTGATTGCCCGCCATCATTTTGAGCGCGGGGCGGCAATCGGCTATGGCGGAACCTATCGCTGTCCTGAGTCGATGCCGGTGGGCGTGGTCGCGATTGGTTATGGCGATGGTTATCCACGCCATGCGCCAACTGGAACCCCGGTGCTCATTCATGGGCAACGGGTGCCGCTGATCGGGCGGGTATCGATGGACATGATCAGCGTTGATCTGCGCTTGGCGCCACAAGCACAGCCAGGGGATCGCGTGGTGCTGTGGGGGCAAGGGTTACCAGTGGAGGATATTGCCGCGCTGGTCGGCACCATCAACTATGAATTGCTGTGTCGGCTCTCGCCACGGGTGACACTCGCATGAGCACTAAACCACGCACCGGCTATATCTGTCGCAATTGCGGTGCTCAGAGTCCCAAATGGGGCGGACAATGCAGCGATTGCGGTGCTTGGAACACGCTCGAAGAAAGTGCCTTGCCGCGCCCATCCTCCAGCAAGCGACGCGGCTATGCCGGGGTGCAGACGCAGGTATTGGATCTAGGCAGCGTCAATCCAGAGATTGAGCGGCGACATCACAGCGGCATTAGCGAGCTGGATCGCGTCCTCGGTGGTGGGTTGGTGGCGGGTTCGGTGGTGCTGATTGGTGGCGATCCGGGCATTGGCAAATCGACCTTGCTGTTACAAACCTGCGCCGCGTTGGCACGGGATCAGGGGCCGCCGCTGTTGTATGTCACCGGCGAGGAATCACCGCGCCAGATTCGCTTGCGCGCCCAGCGGCTGGCGCTGCAAACTCAGGGCATCCGCCTGCTGGCTGAGACCTGTGTCGAGCACATTCTCGCCGCCGTTGCCAGCGAACAGCCGCAGGTGGTGGTGATTGACTCCATCCAAACCCTTTACACCGAAGAACTCAATTCCGCGCCTGG
Source organism: Thiorhodovibrio sp. (assembly GCA_007128075.1). Classification (GTDB taxonomy): domain Bacteria; phylum Pseudomonadota; class Gammaproteobacteria; order Chromatiales; family Chromatiaceae; genus Thiorhodovibrio_B. The sequence continues at coordinate 4,714 of SKYD01000006.1, read as the reverse complement.
CTCGGTCACGCAGGTGCGCGAGAGTGCAGCGCGATTGGTGCGTCTTGCCAAGCAACAAGAGATCACCGTGTTTCTGGTGGGGCATGTCACCAAAGAGGGGGCGTTGGCGGGGCCGCGGGTTCTTGAACACATGGTTGACACGGTGCTCTATTTTGAGGGCGAGCCAGGCGGCACCCATCGGCTGGTGCGGGCGGTCAAAAATCGCTACGGCGCAGTCAATGAGCTCGGCGTGTTTGCAATGACCGATCATGGGCTGCGTGAGATCAAAAATCCATCGGCGATTTTTCTCTCGCGCCATCGTGCGCGAGTGCCTGGCTCGGCGATCTTGGTCACCCGCGAAGGCACTCGCCCGCTGCTGGTCGAGGTGCAAGCCCTAGTCGATGACAGTCCGCTGGCAAATCCGCGGCGCGTTGCGCTGGGGCTGGATCAGAATCGGCTGGCAATGCTGCTGGCGGTGTTGCACCGTCATGGCGGGGTGCCGATGTTTGCGCGTGATGTGTTTGTCAATGTGGTCGGCGGGGTGCGCATCAGCGAAACTGCGGCGGATCTTGCCCTGGTGTTGGCGATCCTGTCTAGCCAACGCGATCAGCCGCTGCCGACTGATCTGGTGCTGTTTGGTGAAATCGGGCTGGCAGGTGAGATTCGTCCAGTGCCCAATGGTCAGGAACGCCTACGCGAGGCCGCCAAACATGGCCTGCGCCGCGCCATTGTTCCCTTCGCTAATGCCCCCAAAGAGGGCATCGAGGGCCTAGACATCGAGCCAGTGGCTACCCTGCGGGCGGCGATTGAGGCTTCGCAGTGACCAACACCCGCGCCACCCCGGGGCCGAGGTCAAAATGAAACGGCGCGGGTAGATGCTCCATTGGCCAATCGGGTGAGACATCGTGCAGCGGGGTTGAATCGCCTAGCAATTGCTGCAAATCCTCGCAATAAAATTCCTGGTTGTTCCACGGGTCTTTGTTGATGATCAGCAGCGCTCGGTCTTTGCCGCCATCGTGCTGTTTGCGCAGCACCAGAATCGCCGGGTTGTGATAGTCCAGCCAATCAATTTGCCCTTCACTGGCAAGCACCGGATAGCTGTCTTTGATGCGATTGATCTGGGCGATAAAATCAGTCAGATCAGCGTTGGGCGACTCCCAATCTTCGGGGCGGGTGTTGACCACATGCAGTCGCCGCCGAAAGCCGTATTCATAGCCCATCGGCATCATAATATGACTAGCAAACAGTGCAGTAAACAAGTAACGCTGGCGCAGGGCGTTGACATTGTCGTGCATCTCGGCAAACAGCCGCTCGGTGTCGTGGCTTTCGGGAAAGCTGATCGAGCCGACCACCTTGCGCGTCAGATTGTATTGCTCTAGCAGCCAGTCGCCGCCAAAATCCCACCATTTGGCGCTGTTATAAATCGCATCAAAGCCAGCACTCGCCGTGGTTTTGGTTTGCTTGGGCGAGCAGCCCAGAGTCTCGGCAACAAAGACCAGATCGGGGTGCTTGGCGCGACTTTTCTCAATCAGCTCGCGCCAAAACTCACTTGGCAGTTGATAGGCGGCATCACAGCGCAGCCCGCGAAAGCCGAGGTTGGCGAGATGGTCAACGATCTTGACGCAATACGCCAGCAGCCCTTCACGATCCTTGGATTTTTTATGGTCAAACTGCGCCAAATCCTCCCACACGGTTTTGCTGCCATCCGGCTCGACACAAAACGGACTCGCCGGCTTGCCGCGCTTGAGCACAAACCACTCGGGATGTTGCTGCACCAGCGGGCTGTCAATCGCGCAATGGTTGATCACCAGATCAATCATCAGCGATTGGCCGTGTTGTTTGGCAGTCGCCACCAGTTGTTTTAACTGCTGTTCGGCAGTCCCCCCATTCGGATCCACCAAACGCTCGTTGATCGCAAAATAATCAGCGATTGAATACAGGCTGCCCGAGCGTCCAGTGCGCTGAATCGGATTGACAAAAATCCAGTCAAAGCCCATCGCCGCAGCGCGTTCAAGATGCGGTGCCCATTCCGGGATGCGACCTGCCAACAACGGAAAGAGGTTATAAATTTTCATCAGCGGTTACGAATAAAATCATAGATGTTGAGATAATCCTCGCCAGGATGATTCCACGAGAAATCAAAGCGCATGGCATTTTTGATCAGCTCACGGAAATGCTCGGGGTAGTCGAAATAGCACGCCAGCGCCCGTCCCAACGCCGATTCCAGCCCCGGCGCATCGTAGTTATTAAAACGATAGCCATTGCGCTCATGCAGTGGGCGGTCGGAATGGTCTTTGTCAAACACGGTATCCGCCAGCCCGCCGACAGTGCGCACCACTGGAATGGTGCCATAGCGCAGGGCGATGAGTTGGGTCAGCCCGCAAGGCTCAAAGCGACTCGGCACCAGCATGATGTCAGCACCGGCATAGATCAGATGCGCTAGATCATCATCAAAGCCGATCTCTAAATGACAATCGGGGCTGTCGTTGAGCATGTGCTTTAGGCCCCAGAAATCATTGTTGATGGCATGATCAGGACTGGAACCTAAGAGCACGAATTGACCGCCATGCTGGAGCGTATAAAAGATCGCATGGCGCACCAATTCCAGCCCTTTTTGGGGATCCAGCCGCCCGATAAAGGCAACAATCGGCTTTTCGTTGTCGGCAAGCATCAGCCGCTGGCGCAGGGCGCGTTTGTTGTCGTATTTGCCATCGAGAGTATCGATGCCATAGCGCACTGGAATCTGCTGATCGACCTCTGGATTCCACACATCATAATCAATGCCGTTGACCACCCCGCCATATTTGACATGATGGGTGTGCAAGGTCGATTCCAGCCCAAAGCCCTGGCCGTCGTCTTTCGCCTCAAAGGCATGGCGCGGCGAGACCGTGGTGATGAAATTGGCATAGACAATGCCGCCCTTGAGCAGATTGAGCGCATTGGGATGATGGTTATCACCCAACCGATCCGGGTGCATAAAACGCTCCGGCTGATGCAGCCCAGTTGCCCGCAACAGCTCCGGCCCCGTCACCCCCTGATGCTTGAAATTATGAATCGTCAAGCAGGCACGGGGATGGGTCATGCCGAGGCGTTGATAAAATTCATACAGATACACCGGTACCAGCGCGGTTTGCCAATCGTGACAATGGATGATGTCGGGATGCTTGCCGGCTTGCCATAAAAATTCAATCGCTGCTCGCGAGAAAAAGGCATAGCGCAACACATCGTCATTAAAGCCGTAGATGCTGCCGCGATTGAAAAAATTATCCGACGAGTGCGGCTCGATAAAAAAGCATTTGCGGTCATGGACAAAGCCAAAATACACCGTGCAATGCACCGCGCCCTCATACCACGGTACCCACAGATCATCAAACACCCGATGCAGCTCAAAAATATGGTCGTAGCGCAGATTGTCGTATTTGGGCAGGATGATCTCGACATGGTTGCCGCGAATCGCCAGCTCGCGGCTTAACCCAAACACCACATCCGCCAGTCCGCCGACCTTGGCAATGGGAGCCATCTCCGGCGTGATATGAACGATAAACAAACTCGGGCGCGCTGGACGCGGCGGCGGCGCGGGTTCGTGAACTGGTTCCGACATTGGCTCGGGCAGTGGTTCTGGCTTGACCTCCGGCTTCGGCTCAGGTTTGACCTCGGCGACGGGCTTGACCTCTGGCTTAGGCTCAGGCTTGACCTCGGCGACGGGTTTGACCTCTGGCTTAGGCTCAGGTTTGACCTCGGCCTTGGCGACGGGCTTAACCTCCGGCTTAGGCTCAGGTTTGACCTCGGCCTTGGCGACGGGCTTGACCTCCGGCTTAGGCTCAGGTTTGACCTCGGCCTTGGCGACGGGCTTGACCTCCGGCTTAAGCTCAGGTTTGACCTCGGCGACGGGTTTGACTTCCGGCTTCGGTGCTGGCTTGGCGGTGGTGGTCGTTTTGGAGGTGCCTTTTTTTCTGGGCATGACGCTATCCTGCTAAATGTAAAAGCAAATCAGTGGCATTGGAGCGAGTCATGGATGACGAGCGACCCGCCAGCGAGTCGCGTAACGAAGTGGAGCGCGAGCGCCTGCGCATTGCAATGCGTCGCGCGCCGTTGTTTCATGCGTAAGCATAAGCGTAACCATCGCCGCGTTGCATGATGTGCGCTAATTTTGAAGCAAACCAGGTTTGTTTGCGATTGATAGTGATCGAAATACGCTGATCGCTGTTCTTAATCGCTGTCACACGAGCACAATATTCGCCGGCATATTTGCCTTTGGGTTGAATCAGTTTCACAATATCGCCTGTTCTGATTCCGTTGACGGTTTTTCCAGTTTTGGCTTTGGCACAGGGAAATCCGAACTTATTGACGCGAGTGACTTGGCGCTGGCCTCTGCCAGTGGCAGTGATGATCAGCGGTCTCATCCCGTCTGGAATATGCACGGCTGCGCCGGTTTCGCCAACACAAGCGGCATCAATCCAGTGATCTTTAGTGTACCCTTGGCTGATGCGGTTCTTTTTGGTGCGCCCGCCTGACCAAAATGAAACTGGCAACCCGAACTTTTTGAGCGCGTTACCGATGGCGTAGCGAATCGCATTGATGGCAGCCGCATCTTTCAGCGGTGCTTTGGCGTGTGCTTTAATTCTCGCCAATCGCTTGGGATCATGCGCCAAAAACACTTCAAGCGGCTGATTGCCCTTCTTTTGATTGCAGTCATGACAGGCTAATGTCAAATTGCTAACACGATCTGATCCGC
>SKYD01000227.1 GCA_007128075.1 Thiorhodovibrio sp. | reverse complement strand
CCATCATCTGGGGGCACAAGACGGCTACGCTGACTCCGCGCAGCGTTTCAAAACGCACTCTAAAAGATTACGACAGTGGATAGCCTGTTCTGTCAGGTTAGGTCAAAGTTTTTCAATATAGAGGTTGAAGGTACACATAATCGGCGAATAGGAACTGCTGCTTTTGCACGCAGAAGGTTTTCTTTGCGCTATGAAAAAATAAAACGAGGACTGCGATCATTGGGCACGGTTGTTCTCAGATAGCGGGAATTGCTGGCAACCGCATGTTGCCATGCTTTACCCGTTAAGTTTTCAAGATTTTTAAATTGGTTCAATTTCTCTCGGTACATTCTATCATCTCATGGACATTTTGATACTGTATTAAGATCAAGATACAACTCCATTAAGTTTCTCAAGCGCTGCATCGTAATCAAAATCTGCAATAGCGGTAGCGACTGGCTGAAGTTGTTGTGCAAAAGGATCATCACCTAATTTGTCTAGCAGGTCGTCAATCAGGTCACCCGCCTCGGAATAGTTGTTTTCAAGCAAGTCCTTGAGCTTGGCAAGCGTCGTTTTAAGTTCTTCTTCTGCAATGTTAGAACCCTTAGCGACCGAGGCGGGTTTCTCAATGTCGAGCTTTTCCAGACCAGGCATGATGATCGCTAGCTCGTCGAGGGTTCTTTGCAACAGCATTGCGATCTCTTCGCTGGGGGCTTCTGTCAAGCAGGCATGTTCTAATTGTTCCGCTGCTGCTTGCAGTGCCTTGGCACCGATGTTGCCGGCAGTGCCCTTGAGGTTGTGTGCAGCTCGGATGGTTGCCTCGGGATCAGGATCATTCTTTGCTTGAGCGAACAATTCAGCAAATGCGCCGCCTTGGTTATCGCGGAACTTGATCAGCATGTTGGTGTAGAGCGATGCACGGTTGGCACAGGTCGCCATGCCTGCTTTGACATCGATGCCGGGCAAGGGCGGCAAATGCCCCTTGTGCTCAGTCTTGATGATCGGCGGTGCTGCTGTCGTCGCATCCGCAGCGATGTGTGATGGTGGCTTCAGCCATTTGGCGAGGGTGGCGAACATCTCAGCGATGTTCAGTGGCTTGGCGATGTGATCGACCATGCCAGCCTCGATGACCTTTTCTTTGTCGCCAGTCATGGCGTTGGCAGTCATGGCGATGATTGGGATGTCCTTGCCGTTGGGCAACGCACGAATGGCACGGGTCGCGGCATAGCCATCCATCACCGGCATTTGGCAATCCATTAAAATGCCGTCATAGCGAGTCGCATCGAACAGATCGACCGCTTCTTGTCCGTTGTTGGCAACGATGACTTCCATGCCCGCCTGAGTCAGCAATTCCAGCGCCAGCTCCTGATTCAGCTCGTTATCTTCAGCAAGGATCACGCGCACACCCTTGAGCTGCATCATCGCCTCGGCACTGCTGTCGGCAACTTCTTCTTTTCGTGTTTCTATCTGCTTGCCTTTGCCGAGCGCCTCGCCAATCGCTTCCAGCAGCGAGGACGGAGTGATCGGCTTGGTCAGCACAGTCTTGAGTCCCAGGCCGCGGTGTTCGGCACAGCGCATCACCTCCTCGCGTCCATAGGCGGTGACCATAATCACAGCGGGGGTCTTGTTCAGAGACTGACTTTGGAGCTGCTGCATGGTCTCAACGCCATCGATCCCCGGCATTTTCCAGTCGAGCAACACCAGATCATAAGGTCGCTCCTGCTGTTCAGCGGTGGCGAGCATGTCCAGTGCTTGATTGCCGTGACTGGCAACCTCGACTTCGAGATGAAACGCCTTCGCCATCGTTGACAGAATCTCGCGGGCTGCCGCATTGTCATCGACGACCAGCACACGCACACCAAGCAGTTCATCGGCGCGGAACATGCGCTGCGCCAGCGGTTTTTTCTGTAGACCAAATGTGGCATGAAAATGGAAAATTGAGCCTTTGCCAACCTCGCTTTCCACCCAGATTTTGCCATCCATCGCCTCGGTGAGGCTTTTGGAGATCGCCAGCCCCAGCCCAGTGCCACCATATTTGCGTGAGGTCGAGGTGTCAGCCTGAATGAAACTTTGAAACATGGTGTCGAGTTGTTCCGGCGTCATACCGATGCCGCTATCCTGTACCCAGAAATGCAGCGTGACCCTCTCTTGGGTGTGCTCCACTGTTTCGACACCAACGACAATCTCGCCGGTCTCGGTGAATTTGACGGCATTGTTGCCGAGATTGATTAGAATCTGCCCCAGCCGCAGCGGATCGCCGATCAGCGCGGTGGGCAAGTCAGGTGCGAGATTGAACAGTAATTCCAGCCCCTTGTCCTCAGCCTTGAGCCCGACCAAGTTGGCAAGATGACCCATGACATCTTCGAGACGGAATTCAATGTTCTCAAGCGTCATCTTGCCTGCCTCGATCTTGGAAAAATCGAGGATGTCGTTGATGATGCCGAGTAAGTTTTCGCCAGCGCGGTGGACTTTTTCGATGTGGTTGCGCTGTTTTGTGTCGAGCTCTGTTTGCAGGACAAGGTGTGACATGCCGATGATCGCGTTCATCGGTGTGCGGATTTCGTGGCTCATGTTGGCGAGAAAATCACTTTTCGCCTTGGTCGCCTCCTCGGCGGCCTGCTTTGCCTTCAGTATTTCCTGCTCTGCCGCTTTACGCTCAGTGATGTCCTGCAACCACCCCATGATGCCTTCTTCACCCTCGTGAGTGAACACCATAAAAGTCACTAAATAGTCGCGCAACTGGCCATTTTTGCTGACCAGACGCATTTCATGATCGCGCACCATGCCCTCGCGTTTGACGGTCGCAATCAGTTGCTCACGCTCTTGCGGCGTGGGATACATCTTCTCGGCCTGATCGCCAACATTGAGGTCAAACATCTTACGAAACTCAGGGTTGATGTAGCGGAATACACCCTGGATCGTAAAGATCGTACCGATTGGGCTGTGGTTGAGAATGTTCTGCATGGCAGCCCGCTGATTGGCCATCGCGTCTGATGCCGCCTTGAGTTCGCGCTGCTGGATTTCCATCTCCACAGTTTGCTCTTCAAGCCGCGCTGCCTGCTTTTCCATGTTCTCAGCTTGGCACTGGGTTTCTTCCAGTAACTTTTGCGTTTGCTGGTTGCGTTGCAGAATTTCTAGGCTCATTGCCAAGATCGGCATGAGCCCATCCAGCAGCATGTGCTCGTTCTCGCTGAAACGATCCAAGGTCGCCAGTTCTAAAACCGCCAGTAGGTGCTCGTTGTGCAACACCGGCAGCACGGCGATGGTGCGCGGCACCGCCTCACCAAGACTGGAACCGATACGCACATAGTCTGTAGGCGGGTCGGTAATAAAAATGGGGGTGCGTTCGAGGGCACATTGACCGATCAGCCCCTGACCATAATTGAAAGACTGATCAAGATGCTTGCGTTCGCGGTAGGCATAGCCTCCCAAAAGACGCAGATGCTTGGCGTGTTCATCATGGATATAAAACACCGCGTGACCGAGCTTGATCAGCGGTGCAATGCGCGACAGAAAAACATGGGATAGCTCAGCCAAGTTGTTGGTTTGCTGGAGGTTGGCGGAAATCTCGGCGATGTGGCTTTTAACCCAGCGTTGCGTTTCCAGTTGCTGCGCCTGGTGGCGCAACACCTCGACATCATGCGCCAGTGCTCCAAAATCGTTGGCATATTCCGTACAAGGCGTTGGCTGATCCAATGTCCCCTCGGCCAATTGAGCGACAGATGCGCGGATGCGATTAATCGGCTGGCGAATTGAACCGATGATCAGTTGGCTAAACAACACGCCGAACAGCGAGCCACCAACGAGTAAGATCAATGTCAGGCGCTGTTCAGAATCCGCGCGCTCAAAGATACGCTGCGCGACCTCAGCAGCGCGGTTTTCCTTGATGCGTGCCAATTCTTCTAATATCGCATTACTCTCGATCCCCGGTTGCTGAAACTCTAGGCGACCGACATAGGCCTGTGCCTCACTCAGTTGCTCTTGCTGAACAAGCCTCAGCAGCCGCGCAACATTGTACTGATACCGAGTGAAATGCTCCTCAAAACGCCTCAGTGTCTGTAACTGGCGTTGATCCAAGATGCGTTGCAGCCGATCGAGTGCTTGTGTGGTGCCGCGTTTTGCTTCTTCCAATTGGCTGAGTGCTCGCTCGCGCTCAGCAGTATTAGGGGCTAGCAAATACTGACGGGTGGTGCGTGCCATCTTGTTATAAAAAACCTGCGCATCCTTGATCGCCATAATGCCAAGCAGCTCTTGTTCATACATCCGCTGGAGCGAATTGCTCATGTCGCGTTGTATCACCAATGCATTGATGCCGATCACGAGGGTCAACAGCAGTAAAGAAATCACCAGCAGCAGCAGCTTGGTGTTGAGTGTTTGCCGTTCAATCAAGGAAAAAAACGCATTCATCGGTGAAGTGTTGTAGACTCTATGTTAGTTTAAGATGCGGTTATGTTGACCCATTGCGACCAATGATTTCTATATTCAGCGCCAGCAGTGCCAGTAAATTCTCGAATAGCGCTTGATCATCGGTATCAAATGCCTTGAGCAAGGCAAGCTCCACCACACCCAGCAGTGAGTCATTGAGCAGGATGGGAGCCAGCACAATCGCTTGCGGACGCGCATCCCCCAATCCGGAGCGAATCATGGCAACGCGCTCGGTGTCCACCTCAATCACTTGCAGACGCTGGTCGATGGCGCATTGTCCGAGCAAGCCCTCACCGAGTGATAGATGCAGCGGTGGCGGCTCGGCACAGGAAAAACTCCCCGCCAACACCAAGCGTTCCTCATCGCCAACGACATACATCACCCCCTGCATGAGGTGCAGCATCTGATGCAGATCTGAAAAAAAGACCTGAATCAGCGCCGGCAGATTGTTTGCTTGTTGTAAGCGCATCCCCGCAGCACTCAGCCAATGCTGGCGCTGTGTCTTGATTTTTTGGGTATCCACGAGGGCATTAAGCTGGTGTTGCTGCTGATGCACTTTGCGGTTGAGCGCATGTGCCAAAACAACAGACACCGGGATTGAGATCAGCAGCAAGATAAGGGAAACGACAAACATGATGCGGCGTATCGTCTGCGCGGCTTGTTCAATCTCTCGTACATCCACCAGACCAAAAAACACCCAGCCAGCGGTGTCCTCCGGGTATTGGTAGACTTGATAATCCACGCCATTGAGATGCGTTTGAAAGGTCTCCACCTCGGTTTGGATCGCTGCTAAAAAATCATCATAGCCAATCTCTTCCAAGGGTTTGAGATTGTTTTTTGGATTAAGCGCGTCCGCCAACAGCGTGCCAGAGCGATGGACGATCATGCCGTGCCCAGTGTGGCCGATGCGAATTCTTTGCACTAATTGTGATAATGTATCCGATTTAAAATCGACTGCCACCACCCCATAATGTTCGCCCGCCTGGTTGGTGAAACTGCGTGAAATGCTGCCTAATAATTGATGAACCAACAGATCGACATAAGCATAAGGCTCAGTATGCACCACCGCACCATTGAGGTGGGCGGATGCCTGATACCAAGGGCGCACCCGTGGATCATAATAGACTGACGCATGGGTCTGTGGCCATTGGACATAGCCACCGTCCTCGGTGCCTAAATAAACAAAGAGAAGATCGCCATCGGTGCGACCGATGAGTTCAAACAGCTCAAAAATTTCCTGCTCAATCCCGCCGTTGATGGAGGGTGTCATCATCGTTAATTCGCCGCTATCGACATAGCGGGTGATACTGGCATCAGCTTGTTTGAGCAGCGGATGCTCAGCTAGAAAATTCAATAGCTTGTATACACGATCATAATGCACCGAGACAATCTGACGGATGTCGGCTAACTGTCTTAGCGCCCCCTGACGGTAATCCTCCCGCGCTGCTTCCTTGAGATAAATCGACAATGTGACATTGAAAGCCAGCACTGCAACCAGCAACACCGCAGTGAAACTCAGCGCTATTTTGGTTTGCAAAGACATAGTGGGCTGATTAAATCCGAAAAGATTAACCTCTGAAAAAACAACCCCGCCGCAAGCGGCGAGGTCGTTTATTAAAGCGAAGATGAGCGACCCGTTAGAAGGCGCGCACTCAAGTGAACGAAATGTCTGTGATTTTATGAATCAACGCGATCCTCGTGTATCAAATGACACCTTCCATTCTGGCATCTCGCCGCTGAGTGGAACCGCGATCAGCTCCAAGTTGCCGACTTCCGAGACCCACGCTTGGAGCTTGACCTCAACCTCGCCTTTTTTATGGCGATCGGCCGCGGAGAGACTGGTTTGAATCTCGTCGAGTTCTTCGATCTCATCGGCACTCCATTCTTCGAGCAAATCACCGACGCGATCTTCGCGGCGCACACTTGAGCCAAAGAAGCGAAAGCTCACCGGCTCGCCGACAATCAGCCGGAAGGTCTGCGGTGGCGACACTGGCTCCGAGCCTTCTTCCAGCCCAAAAGGCACCACACAGAGCGCGTTGAGTTCGGGTGCCATGCCAGGAATTGCCGGCATCGCCTGTTCGATCCCGACATAATACGAATGCGAGGTGCCGCCACGAATCCGCACCCCACCATGACGGCGGGCATGGGCATAGAATGCCGCGCCGCGTGCCACTGCCAAGTCAAGATTGTCTGCTTTCAACAGCCGCGCTGGCGGGGCATCTTCGGCTGCCAGCCATTGATTGATCACCGTCATCACCCGTTCACGCAACAGCTTGGCATTGAACACCCCGCCGTTGAACAGCACCGCCGTGGGATGCAGAAAGCTCGCCCAGTGTGCCTGTTCGACAAAGCCTTCCAGATCGCCAGTCGCGCCAGCTTGGCGACCCAAGAACGCGGCCAGATGGCGGGTGATGCCCGGATCCTGAGCAAACGGCAGCCCAACCTTGGTCAATGCCCCACGCGGGCGTTCGGTGGGTCGTGCTGAGGATTCAATTGCTGGGAAAAAGCCCTCAATCAGGGT
>SKYD01000174.1 GCA_007128075.1 Thiorhodovibrio sp. | reverse complement strand
CTTTGTCAGAAACCGTACTCAATATGAAAGTGATAGGTGTTAAGCAAAAAAGAACGGATCGCATCATTTCATTTTTTCATCTGCCGAAAACGCAATACGCTTCATAAGGAAAAAAGCCGATGTCTGGATATCAAGTTAGTCGGCTATACCCCGTGAGGTGACCGCCTGGGAACAAGCCCGTAACGCCGACTCCCGACCGGTGAACTGGTGCTTCAACACCCCCGACGCTCGCCTCAAGCTCAAGCGCCTCTACCCGTCAATTCAGGACGGGTGAGGCACTAGCGGCAGCCCCAAAGGCCATCGAAACTGCACCAACTTGACATCCTCGCCAATGATTTTTCGATCTTCGGCTGCCAATGCCTTCAACCATTCGCGAACAGGCTCATTACCCATCTCGGTCAGGAAAAAGACCACGGATAAAATTGGCAAGCTGTCCATCAATCATGTATCAGCATTGCCCATCACCCACCCAGTGCAGATAAAATCTGATCACGAATCGATTCCACCGCGCCTACGCCGTCAATTTTCAGATAACGGGGGGCATTCTCGCCGCCGCGTTGCGCCCACTCCGAGTAATAGACAACCAGCGGTTTGGTTTGGTCATGATAAACCTTTAATCGAGCACGAACAGTTTCTTCTTGGTCATCTTCACGCTGCACCAGCGGCTCGCCGGTCAGGTCATCTTTATCCGCTTCTTTAGGTGGATTAAACTGAACATGATAGGTGCGCCCCGAGGCTAGATGCACCCGTCGTCCTGACATGCGGCGGATGATTTCCTCATCCGGGACCGCGATCTCAACCACGGCATCAATGGCAATGTTTGCCTCTTTGAGGGCATCGGCCTGGGCGAGGGTGCGCGGAAAGCCGTCGAACAAAAAGCCGTGGTTGCAATCATCGTCGCAAATGCGCTGCTTGACCATGCCGATGATGATGTCATCGGACACCAGCCCGCCCTGATCCATGATCCGTTTGGCTGCCTGCCCAAGCTCAGAACCAGATTTGACATGACCACGCAGCATGTCGCCAGTTGAAATCTGCGGGATGTTGAAATGTTCTTTGATGAAATTCGCCTGGGTTCCTTTTCCCGCTCCTGGACCGCCTAGCAAAATAATACGCATCAGTATTGCTCCTTTGGTTTATTTTCACATTGGTTGATTGATGGCGACCAAGATCCGGCCATGCTGTTGGCCGGCGAGCATGGGGGCAAAGACCTCAAGTAACCCATCGAGGGTGACGGTGGTGCTAAGCAATTGGTCTAAATTCTCAGGTCGCCAGTCAGCGGCAAGATGCTGCCATAGACGCGCCCGCCGTGCATTGGGAATCATCACCGAGTCACATCCTAACAGACTCACCCCGCGCAGGATAAACGGCATCACCGTGGTGTTGAGCTCCGCGCCGCCTGCCAGCCCAATGGCTGCAATGTTGCCATTGGGCACCACCGTGCGCGTCAGCCGCGCCAGCACTGCACCGCCTACTGTATCCACTGCGCCCCCCCAAACGGCACGCTCCAGCGGGCGCTCGCCACCCGGTAACGCATCGCGCCCTAAAATCTGTGTGGCTCCCAAGGTCTTGAGCCAGTCATGGCAGGCAGGTTTGCCTGAGACCGCCGCGACCTCAAACCCCAGTCGGCTGAGCATCGCCACCGCCAGCGAGCCAACGCCGCCACTGGCTCCGGTGACCACAATCGGCCCTAAATCTGGGGTCTGACCATTGTCGAACATGCGCTCAAGCGCCAGCGCGGCAGTCAGCCCAGCGGTGCCGTAAATCATTGCAGTGCGCGTTTCCATCCCCGCCGGAACCGGCTGCAACCACTCGCCTGGAACACACAGCCATTGCGCATAGCCGCCATCGTGATCAAAACCCAAACCCCAGCCAGTGGCAATCACCGCCATGCCGGGCTGAAAGTCAGGGTGGCGCGACTCGATCACTGTGCCCGCAGCATCAATCCCGCCAATCAGCGGAAAGGTTTTCACCACCGGGGCCTGTCCAGTCGCCGCCAGCGCATCTTTATAATTGACACTAGAATAGTCAACCTCGATAAGCACCTCATTGGGCTGTGGTGTCGGGCGCGGTTGTGGCTCCAAGCAAGCACGATAGCCCGCTTGATCAGAATACAAACGCAAGGCGCGTGGCTCAGTCATAAGTTTAATCCAAATTTGATCAGTGGTGTGGGCACAGCGCACAAGATGGCGTGTTATCATTCAGTTGTTGATGAACTGATGGTTCGTGCAAACTTTATGAAAACTAGATTCGCTAAGCTATGGTATCGGCTCCGCGCTCGTTCCGTCCCGTTGGCGGTGCATGGGCGAGCGGCGTTGCTGGCTCCAGCGTTGCGAGAATTGTACGCCAGTGGGCTGAATCCTTATGTTTTTGAAAATCTGGACAGATTACTCAGCCGTCCTCATCAGGTCAATCGGCTGCTGTTGCTTGATCCACCCCAGGTTGCCGCTCGATTAAGCCAACTGCTGTGCTATGCCAATCAGCGTTCAGCGCATGGCGGGGCATTGCAGGTGCTGTGGCTCTATGATCAATCGCCACCGCCGCCGGGCACTGATCGCGATACAGCGTTGGTACAGATTGAAACCCGCAACCTCAGCCAGGATGCCGCACGGACATTGTTGCAACGCTGGCCGCTGCATTGGGGGCTGGATCCGCTGTTTGATCAGCCGCTGCATGTGCTCATCGCCGGTGATGCGCCGCCAGCACCAGCATTATGGGCCCAGCTCATCGGTCTAGGCTGTTATCGTGATGCGCCGTTGATGCTGACCTTGCTGGCGGCTGACCCCAAGGCACTGTGTGCTAGGATCAACGCCTGCTATCCCTATGCCGATAATAGTGCGCAGTTAGTGTTTGCGCCACTGACCACGCTGCGCTTGGCACCCACTGCGCCGATCACCTTGGCATTGGTGTGTCTTGATCCACCCCGCGAAGCACTGGGCTTTGCCGCACACTTGCAGCGGCTGTTGCCGCAACAACACAGCTATGCCACACCAATTGTCGTCAAGGTCAGTGCCGAGCAGCGCAGTGACCAAAACACCGATTGGGATGGTCAGCGGATTCCTTTTGTTTATCCTGATGACAGCCTGCATCCGCAGCATCTGCTGCGTCGTCGCCATGACCATTTAGCACAAACCATTCATGCCCACTATTGCGACACCATCGCCGCCCAAGGACGCGATCCCCAGCAGGAGTCAGCAGGGCGTGAATGGATCGCACTCGATGAATCCTATCGCCAAGCCAATCGTCAACAAGCCGATCATGTGTGGGCAAAATTGGCTTTAACTGATTGTGTCGCAGTGCCAGAAGAGCAGATTGAGCATTTTCGTTTTACCAGTGCTGAGATCGAGCGATTGGCGCGGGTTGAGCATCAACGCTGGGCGACTGATCGTCAACTCGATGGCTGGAAATTTGCCCCCGTGCGCGACAATGCCTTAAAACATCATCCTCAGTTGGTACCCTATGATGCCTTGTCGGCGGCGATGAAAGACCTTGATCGCTTCGCGGTGCGGCTGGTGCCCACCTTATTGGCGCGCACTGGATTGGGTATCAGCCGTATGCTCATTGTGGGAATGATTGATGACGAATTGGCGAGACTGCATGGACGGCGCGCACTGCGGTTCTTCGGGCAGGCGTTGGCACGGCTGAGGGCGCGCTACCCTGATCGCTCGCTGGTGTTGGCGACAAGTTTGAGCAGCAGCGGGGCGCGGGCTTTGGTGCGCTTGGGGCTAGAGTGTTATCACTGCCGACTATTTTGGTTGTGCCATCAGCCGTTGGCGATGATGCTCGACGAGGATGCCGCGCCCCGCCGCGAGTTTTTGGCACTGCTGGCGCGTGCTCAGCGACGGATTAACCTGCCGGGGCTTGGCGAGCGCGAGGCGTGGCTTAGTCAACGGGCGTATGCAGTGATTCGCGGACACAATGTCACCACCAATCAACAACGCCGCCAGCGTGAGATTGGCATCGATCCACAGCGCGGGGTGACATGGAATTTTGACTATTAATCAGCGGCTGCTGGCAGTGTGCGCGATAAGTTAATTAAAATCTACTGTCTGCGTTGGCTCATCAAACAATTGATGTTGAAAACGCTCGACGGTCTCGGCAGCGACATCGGTTTGTCCAAAGCGAGCGATGTGAAACAACGCCTCGCCTTCAGTGACTAGCGGCAAATTGGCGCGACCGATGATGATGCCTGTTGCAGGTGATAACACTGGCTCCTCTTCGCTGCCGAAGGGGTCGCCGATGGTGGCGAGTTGCTGACCGAGTTCGACCTGCGCCCCCAAGGGCTGCACAAAGCGCAACACCCCACTGCGCTGCGCACGCGCCCAGCCTGTGGCACGGGCAATGGCTGGCTGGCGAGACGGTAAGCGGCGCTCGCCACGCCCGCTGCTGCGAATCATTCCCAGATGACGCATCACCGCCAAAATCCCGCGCAGCCCCGCACGAATCGATAGCTCGTTAAAACGCAGTGCCTCACCCGCTTCATACACCAAGACTGGCACCCCAAGAGCGGCTGCTTCGCCGCGCAGTGAGCCATCGCGCACCTCAGAGTTGATGACCACTGGCGCCCCAAACACCTGCGCGAGCGTCTGCACCCCGATCTCATCTAGGGCGGCGCGAATCTGCGGCAAGTTTTCACGATGGGCAGCACCAGTGTGTAAATCAATCCCTAAATCACTGTCCTTTACCACTTCGTGTAGCAAAGTTGCCGCTAGCCGAGCTGCCAGTGAGCCGCTTTCTGAGCCAGGAAAGCTGCGATTGAGGTCACGGCGATCTGGCAGATAGCGCGAATGCCGCACAAACCCATACACATTAACCACGGGCACTGCCAGCAACGAGCCGCGCAGATTGTGTAAAATGGGCGTGGTCAGCAGGCGACGGACAATCTCGATGCCGTTGATTTCATCGCCATGGATCGCTGCCACCACAAACAGCCGTGGTCCCGGGCGGCGACCATGGAGTACATGCACTGGCAAAAACACCGGGGTTTGGGTGAACAAGCTCGGCAACGGCACATCAATGCGTGTGCGTCGCCCCGGTGTGATCGACTGACCAGCAATCACCAACGGCGGCTGGCGCAACGCACTATCCTTTGCCACGGGTGCGCGTCTTTCCGGTCACCGCATCTTTGGTAAGAAAATCAATCATCTGCCCGGCAATATCTTTAGAGGTCGCCGCCTCAATGCCCTCCAGCCCTGGCGAGGAGTTGACCTCCATCACCACCGGCCCATGATTGGAGCGCAGCACATCAACCCCAGCGACATTCAGCCCGACGATCTTGGCAGCGCGCACCGCCGTGGAGCGCTCTTCCGGGGTGATGCGGATCAGATTCGCCGTCCCACCGCGATGCAGATTGGAGCGAAATTCGCCTGGCTTGGCCTGACGCTTCATTGCTGCAACCACCTTGTCGCCGATTACAAAACAGCGGATATCCGCCCCCTGCGCCTCTTTGATGTATTCTTGCACCAAAATGTTGACTTGCAGCCCCATAAAGGCCTCGATCACACTCTCAGCAGCCTGTTGGGTTTCAGCCAACACCACACCAATGCCTTGGGTTCCTTCCAACAACTTAATCACTAGCGGTGGACCGCCAACCATTTTGATTAGGTCATCGACATCATCCGGAGCATGAGCAAAGCCGGTGATCGGCAGCCCAATGCCCTTGCGCGAGAGCAATTGCAGCGAGCGCAATTTATCACGGGCGCGAGTAATCGCCACCGATTCGTTGAGTGGATAGACTCCCATCATCTCAAATTGGCGCAACACTGCTGTGCCATAAAAGGTCACAGAAGCTCCGATGCGTGGAATCACTGCATCAAAGCCAGTGAGCGATTCGCCTTTATAGTGAATCGACGGCGCGTGCGAAGTGACATTCATGTAGCACCGCAACACATCAATGACCCGTGGCTCATGGCCACGGTCACGAGCGGCCTCGACCAAGCGACGGGTGGAATAAAGATGGCTGTTGCGTGAAAGAATCGCAATTTTCATGAATCAATCGTAGAAGAGCGTAACGAATCAAAGAGTAATAGAATCACCCCAATGGTGATCGCGCTATCGGCAATATTAAACGCTGGCCAATGCCAGGTTCCGATATAAAAGTCAATAAAGTCAATCACATATCCATAAATCACTCGATCAATCAAATTGCCTAAGGCGCCGCCAATCACCAACGCCAACGCAGCAGCCAGCCACCACGCCTGACGCGGCGTGCGCAGCAGCCAATAAATCAGCACCGCAGTGACCAGCAGCGCAAAACCGGATAAAACCCAGCGTTGCCAGCCGCCAGCATCGGCAAGAAAGCTAAACGCTGCCCCAGTGTTATACATGAGGGTGAGGTTGAGCAACGGCAACAGCGGCACTGGCTCATAGAGCGTAAGCCCCGCAACTGCCAGCACTTTGGTGAGCTGATCAAGCACCACAATCGCCAGCGACAACCCCAGCCAATGGATTTGTTGGTTCATTTTAGCGCGCTGGCAGCTCCATCTGCTCAAGTTCGGCAATGCGCTCGGGCGAATAGCCAAGTTGGGCATAATCTAAAATGCCATTTGGCGTGTGACACTCAGCACAGTCACGCCCTTGGCGTTGGATACCGTGATTGACCATCAGCGTGCCCATCTGGCGCATCCAGTGCGGCTCGACATGCGCTAACTCACCGTCCACCAGCGGATACTCGGTGTTCCAGCCTTCGACAATGCCAAAATACGCCATGAACTCATCCATCATATAGAGCTTAAACGGCGTTTGATACATCCGCTGGATGATCGGGTCGCGCAAGGCTTGGCGCACTGCGGCTTTGGTGTTGCCGGTTTCATAATAGGTCGGATAATCAAAGGGCAGGATCATCGCCCCAAAGGGACCTTGATTGGCCATGTCTTCATACATCAGCGCGTTAAACAGCTTAAACGGATAAATCCGGCTGTCGCCGTCGTTCATCACGCTGCGTAGATTG
>SKYD01000236.1 GCA_007128075.1 Thiorhodovibrio sp. | reverse complement strand
TCAATGGCGATGAACTGGCATTTGCCCAGGCGTTAGACCGTGCCAACTTTGTCGCCTGGTGGCATCGCAACCCGGATCGCAAATCGTATTCAGTGCGGCTGGTGCGCGGCGAACATCGCCATTTTTTCTATCCCGATTTTGTGGTCTGTCTGGAACATTTTCCTGGCGATGCGCCCATCATGCGGCTAATCGAAACCAAGGAAGATGTCAAAGATGCCGCCCGCAAGGCACAACACAGTCCAGCCTGGTATGGCAAGGTGCTGTTTTTAACCAAAGACGGCGACAGCGACCGCTGGCGCTGGATCAACGACGATGGCAGCTTAGGCAGCGCCATCGACCTCGATGACCTTGCTAATATGCGCGAGTGGTTATGCGCCTCACGACCGATGCATTAATACCGCCCCACACTGGGCTAACTCCGGCTGCTGGCTTTTGTAACCATCTAGCGTTGCTGGTTTCGGTGTTGCTGTTTGCATTCGTTTTTCAAACCATTGGATTAAAAATCCCATGATATTCAATCATATTCGTTTTAATCATATCCGTGGTGATCTCTTCGGTGGGGTCACTGCTGCTGTCGTCGCATTGCCGATGGCGCTGGCTTTTGGGGTGGCATCGGGCGCCGGTGCTGAGGCGGGGCTCTATGGTGCGGTGTTGGTCGGATTATTTGCCGCGCTGTTTGGCGGCACTCCAACGCTGATTTCTGAGCCAACCGGTCCGATGACCGTGGTGATTACCGCCGTGATCACCAGTTTGATCGCCGCCTATCCTGAGGATGGATTGGCGATGGCGTTCACCACGGTGATGTTAGCTGGCGTGTTTCAAATGCTGTTTGGCGTGCTCAAGCTCGGACGCTATGTCACCATGATGCCCTACACGGTGATCTCGGGCTTTATGTCTGGCATTGGGCTGATTTTGGTGATCCTGCAATTGCCACCCTTGCTGGGGTATCCGACACCTGCCGGTGGTGTGTTAAATTCTGCGCAAGCATTGCCGAATCTGGCAATGACATTTAATCAAAATGAATTGCTGCTCGGCGGCTTGGCACTGGGTATTTTATTTTTGATGCCGCAACGGCTGGCGCGGCTATTGCCGCCACAATTGCTGGCGCTGGTGGTGGGGACCCTCGTTGCAGTGTGGGTGATTGGCTCTGGCGACTATCGCGCCATTGGCGAAATTCCGTCGGGGCTGCCAAGTCTACATCTACCAACTTTCTCGCCCACGCAATGGCAAACGCTGCTTGTCGATGCGCTGGTGCTGGCAATGCTCGGCGCCATTGATGCGTTGCTCACCTCGGTGATTGCCGACAGTCTGACCCGCACCCAACACAATTCTGATAAAGAACTCATCGGCCAGGGGCTGGGCAATCTGGTCTCTGGTTTGTTTGGTGGGCTGCCTGGGGCGGGCGCGACCATGGGCACCGTGGTCAACATCCAAGGTGGCGCCCGCACGGCACTCTCAGGATTAGCGCGGGCGGCAATTCTGGCGACAGTGGTGCTGTGGGCAGGCTCCTTGGTCGCCATTATCCCGTTGGCAGTGCTGGCAGGGATCGCAATCAAGGTCGGGTTGAATATTATCGACTGGTCGTTTTTGCGCCGTGCGCATCAGGTCTCATTGCGCGGCTCAATCATTATGTATGGCGTGATCGCGCTCACGGTGTTTGTTGATCTGATTACGGCAGTCGGCATTGGCTTGTTTGTCGCCAACATTCTCACTATTCAGCGGCTGGCGAATTTCCAATCAGAAGAGGTTCGCATCTTTGGGCTTGACGATGAAGATGAGCTGGATTTCCCTAACTCCACAGCCGAGGAGCGCACCATTGTCAATAATCCCAAGAATGGGATTGCATTGATGTGTTTAAGCGGCCCATTGATCTTTGGTTCGGCAAAAGCCATTACCCGTCATCAAAACGAGCTAAGCGAAGTCCGCAGTTTGGTGATTGATTTCACCGATGTCCCCCATATTGGGGTCACTCCGGCGCTGGCAATTGAAGAAATCATTCATTCAGCGCTCAATCACGGATGTCTTGTGTATTTGGCCGGTTTGCACGATCAACCCGGGCGCCGCTTTAAAAGTCTTGGCATCGCCAAAGTGATCGACTCCCGCTATTGGATTGAGCATCGTGCCGATGCACTGAAAATGGCGATTGCCGAACGGGTGGGGCAGTTGTGAGAACAGTATGTGTTCAATTTCTATGCGTACCGAGGTCGCAACAACCACAGCAGCAGTCCATAACCACTGGCACCGCCTAAAATGAATCCAGTCAGGTTGAGCACCGCAGTGGTGGTATTTTGTGTGATCCACTCAGCCGGCGAGGGGACAATAAGCACTAGCCCCACACCCATCAATGCTGCTGCAATCGCGCTATGCAGCAGCCAGTTGCGCGTAGCGGTTGCGGACACGCCTGTTTGATGCAGAGCGCGGAGCAGCAACAGGGCTTGCAATCCGCTGGCAATGGCGGTGGCGAGCGCGATGCCGGCATGACCCAACAGCGGCATCAATGCCAAACTCAGCCCCAGATTCAACGCCACACTGAATCCACCAATGATCAACGGTGTGCGATGATCAGCGCGGCTGTAAAATGCCGGTGCCAATACTTTCACCAGTAGCAGAGGCGGCAGTGCCACGGCATAGCCACGCAGTGCCCACGCCGCCTGCTCGACATCGTATAGACCAAATTCAGCCGAGGCAAACAGCAGTGCCAAGATTGGGCTTGCCAGCACGGCTAAGCCAACAGCAGCGGGCAGACCGAGCAGGATCACCCACCGCAGTGCCCAATTCAGCGTTGCCGAAAAGTTTTCAGGGGCGGCGGTGATGTGCCAGCGGGTGAGTTGCGGGGTCAGCCAAATACCCAACGCCACCCCGAGAAGACCGAGCGGAAATTCCATCAGCCGCTCAGCATAATACAGCCAAGAAATAGTGCCAGCGATCAACAGCGAGGCCAGTAGGCTATCAATGAGCAGATTCAGTTGGGTGACCGAGGCACCCAGCAGCGTTGGCAACAGGCTGTTGAGCCAAGTGCGCAGCGTTGAATCGCGCCACCCCAAGCGCAGCCGAGGTCGCCAGCCTAGACGGCGCACAAAGGGCCATTGCACAGCGCATTGCACCATCCCGCCAAGCAACACTCCAACCGCCAACGCCACCATCGGCTGCTCTAACTGTGGTGCTAATAGCAATGCGCTGCCAATAATCGACAGATTGAGCAGTGCTGGAGTCAGGGCTGGCACCAAAAAATGCTGATAGCTATTGAGCACTGCGCCAGCGACCGCAGTCAGCCCAATAAAAAATAAATAGGGCAGACACAGCCGCAGCAAGGTGAGAGTTAGCGTGTAAGATTCGCTTCCAGGATCAAACCCGGGGGCAAATAACAACACCAACAGCGGCGCGGCAACCAGCCCCAGCAAGGTGAGCACCGCCAGCAGCAGCGCCAAGGTGCCGAGGATGCGATCCGCCAGCGCGTGCAGACCTGCGATGTCGTTTCGTGCCTGATAGGTGGTGAATTGTGGCACCAACGCCAACGCCAGCGTGCCCTCGGCAAATAGCCGCCGCATCAGATTGGGAATACGAAACGCGATAACAAAAGCGTCGGTGGCAATGGTTGCGCCGAACAATCGGGCGATGACTAAATCGCGGATGAAACCCAAAACCCGCGACAGCAGGGTACCGAAGGCGACACTGTGCAGTCCACGCCGGTTTGAGCGAGTGCTATTCAAGGCGCGGGCAGGGCCGCATCCTCATAGATCATCGGCATTTCGTCAGCATAGGGGTAGCTCAACAACCTTGGCTCCACTCCACCGCGCTGGGCGACAACAATTTCCACCCGTCGATTGCGGGCGCGGCGTTCTGCGGTATCGTTTGGTGCCAATGGGCGAGTGTCAGCATGGCCGCGAATTTGTAGCCGATCTTCAAGTTCTGGCGCAATTCGGCTAAAATAATCCACCACATTGGCGGCCCGCGCCGCCGACAGCATCCAGTTAGAAGGAAAACGCGCAGTGGAAATCGGCACATCATCGGTGTGACCAGCGACGATCAGCGCGCCGCGGGTTTGTTTTAAGACCTCGCTGATGCGATCCAGAATCGGAAAAAAGTTGGGCTGCAAATCCGCCTGCCCCGAGGCAAAGTAGCCTTGTTCGCGGATGCGCACCAAAATTTCGTTTTCAAGCGTTTCTAGCTCAATCAGCCCAAGACGAATCTCGGTTTCAAGCGCCCGCGCCAAATCATCGGCGCGCTCTCGCAAATCTTGGTCTAAAATTTCATCGACGAAATCTTGAGGACGGGCTACAACATCGCGAATCACATCAGCAGTCTGCTGCTGCATGTCATCCATAATGGTAACCGTGGGATCACCGGGGCTAAAGTGGTCAAAAATCGGTGAAGTGCCCATCGGGGTTTCGCGCGCCAATACGACGCGCTGTACGCCAAAACCATATTTGAGTGAGTCGATGACCTCGCGAAATCTCACCGCATCGGTTTCAGAAAAGGACAGCATCAGCACAAAAAACACCACCAAAATCGACATCAGATCGCCAAAGGTGACCATCCAAGTCGGTGCGCCTTTCGGCGGACATTTCTTTTTTTTGGGCATGTTAGTCCTCTTCCTCCCCTTCTTCGCCTTGGCGTTGGCTGACAGGGATGTAGGTGAGCAGAAGCTGTTCCATCGCCTTGGGGTTGATGCCCGATTGAATCGAGGCAATCGCCTCCATGATCAGATCTTTGGTCAAGCGTTCTTCCTCACTGATCGACTGCAATTTTTCTGACAACGGCAAGGCGACACCGTTGGCCAACATTGCACCATAGAGCGTTGTCAACAGTGCAACCGCCATTGCCGGTCCAATGGCTGCTGCGTCATCGAGAAAAGCCAGCATTTGTACCAGACCGATCAGCGTTCCAATCATTCCCATCGCCGGGGCATAGTCGCCGATGGCCTTGAACATGCCATAGCCTGTCTCATGGCGTTCGATGGTCAAATCAATCTCTTTGCTCAACAGCCGTGAGACTGTTTCCGGTGGGTAGCCATCAATACACAATTGTATCCCCTTATTCAGAAAGGGGTGACTTATCTCTTGATCTTCGAGCGCCAACATCCCCTGTTTACGGGCGATCTTCGCTAGTTCAATCGATTCTTCGATCAGCTCAAAGGGCGTTTTGTTGCTTGGTCTGAGTACTGCTTTCAACGCAACGGTGAAAGTGCTCATAAATTGCTTGGTTGAGACGCGAATCAAAGCGACAGCGATGGTGCCACCGAACACAATCAACAGCCCAGGTATGTTAACGAAGAGACCGAAGTTGCCACCGAGCCCAATTGCGATGGCAAATATCACAAAGAACATCACAAGGCCGATAATAGTTGCAAGATCCATTGTGCAGATGAACGCTCTTATTTGGTTAAATCAATGTTGTTGCGCCACTGCACGCTGCAAATTTGAGCGCGAGCGTGACGATGATTGGCGGTATTATGCAATACATTCATTGGCAAAAAACAGCGGCAATATGCCAACTTTGGCACCCTAGTTTAGCAGGAACTTTCGTGACTTCGCATTCTAAAAGACAACACGCCCAACGCTGGGCGCAGGCCGATGCGCCAATTATTTGGCTATTTGGCAAAACGCAATCCGGTAAAACCAGTATTGTTGCTGAGATGACCGGGCAGGCCTATGATCAAATTGGTGATGGCTTCGAGCCAGTGACCAAACAAGCCACACTGTATGCCTTTCCCCCCGAGCAACCTGCGTTGCGTTTTCTCGACACCCGAGGGCTTGGTGATGTCGAGGATTATGATCCTGCCACTGATCTCAATCAGGCTGAGCAACAAGCCCATGTGCTCTTAGTCACCGCCCGAGTCGATGATCTTGATCTTGGCGAGATTCTCACGAATCTGCAAAAACTACGCCTGCGGCATCCACAATGGCCACTGATTGTCGCGCAAACCACGCTGCATCACGGTTATCGCGCCCAAGATCGGCATCTTTTGCCCTATCCATTTGATGGCACCGCCAATGATTATGACCTGCCGGGGCTGAGTGAATCCTTGCGCCAGGTATTGATGGCACAACGCCAGTTGTTTGCCCAGCTTCCTGGTGCGCTGCCACCGCAGTTTGTGCCGCTGGATTTTACCCAACCCGACCAACAGTTGCCACCGACCGATTATGGTGCGCAACGATTATGGGAGGTACTGGAGACGATTTTGCCCGACACCGTTGCCTACCTGAAAAGCACGCAGGAAACCACCACCGCCAGCCACATCCGCACCAAAGTGGTCTTGCCTTGGGCGCTGTCGGCGGCGGCTGCCAATGCCATTCCGCTGCCAGTGTTGGGTGGAATCGGTTCGGCCAGTATTCAAGCAGCGATGGTCAATCACATTGCGCGCCGGCTGGGACATGATCTCACCTTCGATCATTGGGGTAAATTTGTCAGTGCCTTGGGGACGGGGTTTGCGCTCGGCTATGGCAGCCGCTGGTTGGTGCAACAAGGGCTAAAACTGGGCATTGGCTGGGGCAGTGCGCTGGTGGCATCCTGGACCTTTGCCATCACCTGGGGACTCGGCGAGGCTGCAATTTATTATTTTACTGAAACAGCCGCCGGACGCGACCCAAAGCGCGAAGAGATCATTGCCCGTTATCGCAGTGCCCTCAGTCACGCCCGTCAGCTTTATCAAAAACGCAATGAACAAACTAAATCTAGCTAATGCGCATCACCTATGACTATCACCGACATTAAAATCAACACTCCGCATTCACTCACCCCGCGTCAGCGGCTGGGTGCGTATCTCCAGCTCATTCGGCTCAATCGCCCGATTGGGATTTTTTTGCTCATGTGGCCAGCATTATGGGCACTATGGCTGGCTGGGGCAGGTCAGCCGCCTTGGCCGATTGTGGCGATTTTTGCCGCTGGCGTGGTGCTGATGCGCTCGGCGGGCTGTGCGATTAACGATTATGCTGACCGACATTTCGATGGCCATGTCACCCGCACTCGCACCCGCCCGCTGGCTGCGGGGCTGATTCATCCCGCTGAGGCGTTGGCGGTGTTTGCGGTGTTATGTGTGTTGGCTTTTGGCTTAGTGTTGATGCTCAACTGGCAAACAGTGCTGCTGTCTGTTGTGGCAGTGGTCTTGGCGACGATCTATCCTTTTATGAAACGCTACACCCATGTGCCGCAACTGTTTCTCGGTGCCGCCTTTGGTTGGGCAGTGCCGATGGCGTTTATGGCCATCCAGGGTACGATTCCAAGCGATGCTTGGCTGCTATTTGTTGCCACTATTTTGTGGGCGTTGATCTACGATACTCAGTACGCGATGGTTGATCGTGAGGATGATCTTCAGGTTGGGATTAAATCCACCGCCATTCTTTTTGGTCGCCATGATCGGCTGATCATTGCCCTGTTGCAGGGGCTGATGTTGCTGTTATTGGTACTGGTGGGGCGCAGTGCTAGGCTCGGGCTGGCGTATGATGCTGGACTGATGGTCGCGTTTGGCTTGGCACTCTATCAACTTTGGCTGATTCGAGACCGCGACCCCGTGCGCTGTTTTCAGGCATTCCTCAACAATCATTATTTTGGCATGGCGATCTTTATTGGTCTGGTGGTAGATTTTTTGGTGGCGCATTTCTACTGAGTGCCGTCACAGTGATTAAAATCAGCCCCATGCCCAACAGTTGCGGCAGTGCCAGCGTTTGGCTTAACACGACAACGCCAAAAAGTGCGGCTGTGACTGGCTCAACCATCGCCACAACCGAAGCCACCGACGGCGCGGTATGCTTGAGACCGATGATGTAAAACACGAACGACAGCCCCGCACCGAGCACACCCAGTGCTGCAAACAGCGGCCAATCGGGTGTGCTCCACACCGCCGTCATCTGCGCAACATCGCTTGGCCAGATCAAAATAGTCGCCAACACGGCAAAGGCAATGACAAGAATCGCCTGCGGACTGCCATGTGCTGATGCATACTTAAAGCCGAAGATAAAGATCGCGTAGGATAGCCCTGCCAGCAACCCAGCCCCAACACCGATTGGCGTGACACCGCTTGCCCCGATGTCGTAAATCTGCGTCAACAGCGCAATCCCCAGCATCACCACCAGGATAGCCGCCCACTTGCGCAGGGTCGGGCGTTCAAGCTGGAGCGCGAACGATACCAGATACACGAATACTGGTGCGCAGTACATCAATGTTGCAGCCACTGCAACGCTGCCTTGGGCAATGCTAACGAAATAAAACGCAAAGTTGCCAGCAACCCCAAGGCCAGCAATCGCTGACCACAACCACAGACGGCGATTTGATAGCCCACTGCCGCGTGGACGCAGTGCCAGCCACACCAGGACGCACAGCAGCCCGATCACACCGCGATAGAATGACACCACAAACGGATCCCAGCCATCGGCCATTAAAATGCCACCGATGCCGCCCGATAAGCCCCAAAACAGTGCAGCCAGCACTACAAAAGCGGTACTCGCGCCAACTCGATTTGTCATCTAAGGCACCGGTCGCGCCATCTGTTCGACATCATGGCGCATCGCATTGAGCCGAGAATTAAGCACACGGAAGCGCGTTGCCATGTCGGTGAAGCTGGTATCCAGCCCCCCGATATGGCCATCGATCTGGGTGGTCGATTGTCGCATCGTGCCAATGCTGCGTTCCATGCGTGCCACCTGTTGCGCCAGCGCGTGCATCTGCTCGCCAATCACCGGCATCAGTGCCACTGGTGTGTTCATTGCGTTGACCTCATCACGAATGCTGTGCATGCGCTCGGAAACGGTCTCAACATAGCGCGTCATTTCATTCATCTGAGCGATCACCACACGCACCTCTTGGGTGAGCGCATTCACGAAATACAAATTTGCCAGCGCCAGCGAGCCAAGCACCACAATCAACACCGCAATCATGGTGCCCGCGCCCTTGGCTCGTTCACGCGAGCGTTGCAGCCGCTGCGCCTGATCGTGCTCTAGGCGTTGCAACAATTCATCGAAGCGGTTGATGCGGTCGAGTTCGTTCATTGTATGTGCGTGCTAGCCATCCAGCCGCCCAACTGCACAACTGACAAACGAACTGGCTTTTGCTTTGAGCGCAGACATGCCTTCGGCGGAGCCAGATTCTGGATAGCCCGCCTTGAGCAAGGTCTCGACCACTGTCGGACGCACGCTCTCATCGCCGTCTATAGTGACTACACCGTTGTCGATGTCAACCTCGGCAGCAGTCACGCCCTCAATATCGGTCATTTTTTTGCGAATGGTGTTGGCACAGCCACCGCATTTGATATTATCAACCTGTACCGAAAATCTCATAACAGTCTCCTTTCATCTAATTTAACGCCACGGAGTCATCCAGTTAAACATCCGCATCGGCTGCGACAGTCGATTGACCTCGTACCCCATGGCTGCGACCTGATGATCCATTTGGATAAATGATTGCGTCATATCCTGTGCAGTCAAGTGCAGATGCGCAACATGCTGATCAATCCGCTGCATTCGCGCCGTCATTGCGGTGACATCATCGGCCATAATGCTCACGCTGTGCTGCATGTGATCGACTTCTTTAACAATCTGTGGCATGGATTGCAACGGCTCGCCAAGTGCCTGAACCGCGTCCTCAATGCGCACCATATCATTGGCGACCTCAGCAAAGCTGTGATTGATGCGGGCAATGGCATCGGCGACTCCGGGCACCTGTTGCGATAAAATAATCGACAAAAAGGACACTGAGGCGACGAGAACCCCAAAGGCGATAAAGCCAATTTGATACAGCAGTGTCAGCCGCTCGTCGATCCGCGCCTGTTGTTTTTGCACCCGATGCAATAGGGTCGCAAAGCGGGTCATCACCTGGTCAAGGTGTTCTTCATCTTCAGGCCGTAACATGCGTCTGCTCCGAGATGGCAGTTGATGGAATCCCCGATGGCAATAGCCCAGCAGACAAGGGATCATCAATTGGACAGTAACAGGGGTTGCGTAGTTGACAACGAATTTTTAGCAACTGCACCGAATGATCTTCTGGCCAGTAACGCTCCAGTTCAGCAATTTGCTGTTGCGCTTGCTCCCAAGCTCCATCAAGCAGGGCTTCCAGTGCTGATTCATAATCATGGATAAAATCCAGCCGTTTGGTCGGTAAAACCGTCTCGCGGCTGTCAATCAGTTCAAACAGTTCCAAGGGCGGGCGGCCATCATTGAAATGCAGCCGATCTAAACGGCGCACCCAAAAGGCATCGCTGATTTGTTCGCGCACCGCGCCACTGAGAATGATCCGTGTGCCAAAGCGATGGTTGAGGCGGCGCAAATCCCAGCTTAGGGTGACATTATCGCCAATCGCGGTGTAGCTCAAGCGTTGGCGGCTGCCGATATTGCCGACAATGGCGGTGCCGGTATGAATCGAGAACAGGTTGCGCGGTGGCTCCATGCCCGTTTGCTGCCAGCGCTGGTTGCGGTCGCCTTCCTGGCGCAGACAGGTTAATGCCGCACGACAGGCGCGTTGTGGCCCATCATGACAAGGGATCGGCGCGCCCCAGAAGGCGAGAATGCTCTCGCCGAGATAGTTGTCGATTGTCCCTTTCTGGCGCAAGATGGTGCCAGTGAAGCGGTCGAGATCATCGGTGAGCAGCGCGGCAAGTTCTTCGGCTGGGAGTCGCGCACAGAGCGCACCAAAACGGGCAATGCCGGTGAGCAAAAAGGTGAGTTGATAGGTTTCACCACCTGGCTCGACTTCGGTGCGCGATTGGATCAGATGCCGTGCCACATCAGCAGGGACAAATTTTTCCAGTGCTTGCAAGCCCTGTTTCATGCCCCAGATGGCATCATCCATTGCCTCGATCTCACGAAAGCGCGATTTGACGCGCTTGACCTCGTGCATGCGAAAATCTTTAATCAGTTCGGTGTTACGAACCAGCTCGCGCAATGGCTCAAATAATTTCACTGATAGATAAGATGCCGACACCACAGCGATAATCAGCACAATCAGCGAGATCACGGCCGATTCACTGAGCAGACGATCAGTATTGCTCAACAGTGCCGCTTCAGGGATGGCAATAAATAACACCCATTCGCCATGCCCCGGGCCGGTGATCAACGGCTGACAGCGTGCCAGATAGCGTTTGCCAGCGGTTTCGGAGACGATAAACTGCGGCTGCTTGCCGGGTTGGAGGGCGGTGCAGTTGGGACCATCGAGCAGTTGTTGATAGCGGCGATAGGCCTCGACTAGCCAGCTATCGACCAGATCATCAATATGTGGCAGCATCGGCTCGTCGTGAAGGGCGCGTTTGAGTGGCAGTTGATGCGGATAGGCGGCGAGGCGGTCGCGTGAGTCAATAATCAGCGCGTAGCCATCACGCACCGCGCCCTGTTCCGCTAAAAAGGTGGAGAGGCTTTCTAGCGTAATATCGACCCCAAAGATGTGGGTGGGATAGCCCGATGCCGCTGTCACCGCTTGCGCTAAGGTGACTCCTAGCTTTTTGGTGTCGATAAAGCGATAGATCTCTGACCAATAGGGCTGTCCAGCGGCGCGTTGGGCACCGATAAACCAACCGCGTTGGCGCGGGTCATAGTCGGCATTGCCCTCAACATGGGCTATCGGGGTGAAATCAGCGGCGCGGTAAATGGTGGCTTCTTTGGACACTGGGCCGCGACGATCAATCAGCCGACTTAATAATTGCGGCTCATCGCGCACCATGACCAAGTTGCCTTGGGTGTCGCTGACATGAATGGCATGAAGCTGTGGCATCAGTGCCAACTGAAGACCAAACAATTCAGCCAGCGCGGGATATTGCTCAATGATGTCATGTTGGCCGACGACGAGGGTGTTCATCGCCAGATCCGACCAGGCAGTGGTAAAGATCGTCCCAGCGCGGTTGACGATCTTTTCCGACAATTCGGTGAGCACATCGCCAGATAGCTCCAGCGAGGCTTCTGTCGCACGCCGATAGGCATTGGATGCCACGCCGATGACGGTAATCGCCAAAAACAGCATGAACAATAGGATAAACGCCAGACGGTAGCTGCGGATTAACATGATGGGTTTGGTGGCGTGCGATAGGGTGCCAGCGGATCGTCGGGCGCGCCCATGGTGAAGGATTGCGCAGCATCGACCACTGCCCGACCTGCCAGCGCGGTGCGGCCAATTAACATCCGAAAGCGCATGGTGTCGCGGTTGGTGAGGGTCATTTCAATGGGCCAATGGTGGGTGCTGACCTGTAAATTGGTTTGAATCACATAGCGCTGCTCGCGATGGCCGCCCGAATCGGTGACCTGACGCTCATCGAGCACTGGAGCTTGGCAGTGTATCACGACGCTGTCACAGCCCTGGATCGGATGCACGGCAAAGCGCACCCAAAGCTGACCATCGGCCAGCGGCATTGGCTCCACTGCAAAGGCATGCAATGCTGAGGTACGCGCCCCGGTATCGACCTTGGCTTTGATTAACGGAATGCCAAGCTGGGGTAGGCTAACCCATTCGCGCCAGCCAAATTGAAGCTGGGCTATGCTATAAAGTGGGGGCTGATCCATTACCTGACCTTATGATCCATCGAGGATGAGAAATTTGAACATTTTCTTTCTGTTTACATTTTTATCGCTGCATTTTAACAGTTGAGCGGGTGAAGCGCGTCAACGGTTTTCAAACTGGCGATTTTGTGAAACTGATTCAACCTAAAGGCAAATATGTGAGTATTATGCTCGTCGCAAGCACTCGCGCTCCACTGGGTGACGCGACTCGCTGGCAGGTCGCTCGTCATCCATGACGCACTCCAATGGATCACACAACCCGCCGCGCCTCAATGACCTGCCCTCACGGGTTGGACAGGCAATGTTATTTGGTGCCTGGGTTGCCGGGCTTGCCTTATTGGGGCTGGGGTTTCATACCTATCTCCAAGAACGAGACCATCCCAATCGACATCTGGCGCAGATCAATGCCACGCATGATACATCCGAGATCGTGCTGCGCTACAACCGTGCGGGGCATTATGTGGTGCCTGGGAGCATTCATGACCACCCCGTGGTCTTTATGTTAGATACTGGCGCGTCAACGGTTGCACTATCTCAGGAGTTGGCACATACACTAAAATTGCCACTGCGACCAGGCGGTCGGGTACACACAGCCAATGGTGTTGTCGATGCTTGGTCAACACGCATTGATAGCCTCACCTTAGGGCCGTTTCAGGTGCGCAATATCCGCGCATTGGTGCTGCCAAATATGCCAGGGGATCAGGTTTTACTGGGCATGACTGTGCTTAAACGCTTTGATATGGTGCAGCAGGGGCAAACTTTGACCTTGCGTCAACCACACGGCGGCTAAAGATCGCACCAAAACCTTACATTTTCCGCTAAATCAGCTAGACTTGATTGATTGATAATTAAAAAATAATGCCAAAACGATGAAAAAAATTAACGATCTGCCTATTTGGGTGCGCTTAGTTGGTGGAATGTGGCTGATTTTGTTGCCAGTCTGGATCGGCATGGTGTTATGGGCGGTACAACAACAGCGGCAAACCGCGATTGATCAAGCCTATGCGTTCACTGATACCTTGCATGAGATTACGATGGCGGGGATGACCACGCTGATGATCACTGGCGTGACCCATCGCCGCGAGGAATTTCTCGACCAGATTATCGAACTGCGCAATCTCAATGATTTGCGTGTGCTGCGTGGCAAACTTGTCGCTGATATTTATGGCCCAGGTGTGGAAAGTGAGCAGCCGCGTGATGCCATCGAGCATGAGGTTTTAGACACTGGCGAGAGCTATTTTGCCATTATCAACAATGGTGCGGCATTGCGGGCGGTCAACCCCGTGCTCAATTCAGAAGAATATCTGGGCAAAAACTGCACCGCCTGTCATTTTAATGCAGAAGAGGGTGCGGTGCTCGGTGCGGTGTCGATGGAGATTGCGCTCGATGAGGTGAATGCCTCAGTCAGCCGATTTCGGCTGTATATCGTCAGTGCCGCCATTGTGTTAAGCCTGCCAGTGCTGATTATGCTGCACTTTTTCGCCAAGCAATTTGTCACCACCCCATTGGCGCGGATGACCAAAGGTTTGCAAGGGATTGCCGATGGGGATGGCGATTTAGCACAGCGTTTGCCGATCAAAGGACAGGACGAGGTGGGGATCGCGTCCACGGCATTTAACCACATGATGGACAATTTCCGTGATCTGATCGCCCGCATCTTAGCATCAACCGTGCAACTGGCGCAGGCGGCGACTGATCTTGCCGCTATCACTGAGCGCACCGATGCCGGGGTCAACCGCCAACGCAGCGAGGTCGATCAACTGGCAACGGCGATGAATGAGATGGCTGCCACTGCACAGGAGGTCGCCACCAATGCCTACAATAGTGCTGATGCCACCCGTCAGGCGCAAAATGAGGCGGTGACTGGCTCCACCGTGGTCTCTGGCACCATGCAGCAGATTGAGCAGCTCGCGACCGGCGTGGAACATGCCGCCAATGTCATCCGCGCACTTGATCGCGACAGTGAGGAAATCGGCAAGGTGCTCGATGTGATCAAGGCGATTGCTGAACAAACCAACCTGCTCGCGCTCAATGCCGCTATTGAAGCTGCCCGCGCTGGTGAGGCCGGGCGCGGCTTTGCCGTGGTCGCTGCCGAGGTGCGCTCGCTGGCTAATCGCACTCGCAGCTCAACCGCCGAGATTCATGAGATGATCGAGCGGCTGCAACAGGCCAGTCGTCGCGCGGTGACGGCCATGGAAGACAGCCAAAGCCAGGCTCAGGTGGGGCTAGAACGGGCTGCCGAGGCCAATCATGCACTACAAGCCATCACCCAAGCGGTGAGCACCATCAGCGACATCAACAATCAGCTTGCGAGTGCCGCTGAAGAGCAAAGCGCGGTGACCGAAGAGATGAACCGCAATGTCACCAGCATCTCCGATGCCGCTGAGGGCAATGCCCAAGGCTCCCGCGAAACCAAAGAGTCCTCGGAGCAACTCACCCAGTTAGCCAATGCACTGCAAGCTCTCGTGTCGCATTTTAAGCTCTAAGGTCGCGGCGTGATTGTGGTGCCGCGCATTCATGTTGTGCTCGCTGTTTACAATGGCGCACAGTTTCTGGCGCAACAAATCGACTCGATTTTGCAGCAAACCGGCGTTGAGGTGCGGCTGTATTGTCGTGATGATGGATCGACTGATCAATCGTTGGCGATTCTTGACACCTTCGCATACCGTGAGCCAGAGCGAGTGATGGTGTTAAATCCCGGGTCACAATTGGGCGTGGTTGGCAATTTTGAGACATTGCTGACAGTGGCAGTCAACACAGCGGATGTTGGCTATATTGCCCTCGCCGATCAGGATGATCTGTGGCATCCCGATAAATTACAGCACAGTTATCAGCAGCTACGCCAGCGAGAGCGACTGAATCCGCACCAACCGATCTTGGTGCATAGCGACCTTCGTGTCATTGATAGCGCAGGGCAGCTCATCGCGCCCTCATTGAGGCGTTATCAGCGCATTCCCTACCGCCAGCAGCACTTTGCCCACCAACTGTTTCGCAACACAGTCACCGGATGCACTGTGTTGATGAATGCTGCCTTAGTGCGCAAGGCGTTACCGATTCCCTCGGCTGCGATCATGCACGATTGGTGGTTGTCACTGGTTGCCAGTGCCTTTGGTCAGCTTGGTTACATCGACCGCTCGCTGGTTGATTATCGCCAGCATGGTGCCAATGCCCTGGGTGCTCAGGCACAAAGCCGCCATCATCGCATCCTTCGTGTGCTGGGGCGTATGGTGCGCGGACAACCGATGATCAATAATCAGGCGATGATCTGCCGTCTGGCACAGCAAGCACGCGCGTTTTTAACACAGTTTGCCTCGGAATTAACCGTTGATCAACAGCGAACGCTGGCGCGGATCATTGACCTGCCACACCATCCGTGGCAGCAGCTTGCATGGCGAGTGTGGGGTGGGCGATGAGCGATTCGGTATTGATTGTGTTGGCAACCTATCAGGGCGCACCCTATCTGGCAGCACAGATTGAAAGCATCCGCCAACAAAGTTGGCAGCAGTGGACGCTGTTGGTGCGTGATGACGACTCTACAGATGATACCCTAGCTATTTTACAGGATTATTCTCGCCGAGATGCGCGGATTCAATGTGTGCAAGACACCGTTGGACAGCTTGGTCCAGTTGGCAACTTTTCACGGCTGCTTGCCATCGCACGCCAGCAGAGGGCGCAGTATGTGTTTCTTGCTGATCAAGATGATCTGTGGCACCCTGAAAAATTGCGCCAACAATTGGTACAATTACAGCAAGCGGAACAACAACACAGCCTCGCGTTGCCGCTATTGGTGCATGCCGATTTACGACTGATTGATGCCCAAGGGCAGATGATCAGCCCATCGTTTAAACGCTATCAAGCATTGCCGCGCACGCCGTCGGCACCACTGGCGATCCTTTTAGCGAGTAATTTTGTCACCGGCTGTACCATTGGCATCAATCGAGCACTGTTAGAGCTGGCAACACCGCTCCCGCCT
Organism: Thiorhodovibrio sp.; assembly: GCA_007128075.1. Taxonomy (GTDB): domain Bacteria; phylum Pseudomonadota; class Gammaproteobacteria; order Chromatiales; family Chromatiaceae; genus Thiorhodovibrio_B. The sequence goes on along the minus strand of SKYD01000236.1, from coordinate 5,218 downwards.
GCTGTTGCTATGCACGATTGGTGGCTGGCACTGGTGGCAGCAACCAGCGGGCAGATTCTTTATTGCGATCAGCCCCTGGTGGATTATCGGCAACATTCCACGAACTGCGTCGGCGGGCGTCGCGGCTGGCACAGTGTGCGGCGGCTGGTGCGTCGTTTGCGTCAAGCGTCCAGCGGGCAAGGCGAATTTGTGCAAAGCCTTGGTCAAGCCGAGGTGCTACTTCACCGGATACAATCCACTGGCACTGCCTACCCGGCAGATTCCCGCCAGCGGCTGCTTGCCGACTATGTGCAGATTTGGCAAACCGCTCCGCCTTGGTCGCGCCGACTCGCGCAGGTGCGGCACTTAAAGGTGCGTCGCCATCCGTGGCTACGCACCTTGGTGTTTTATCTTGAGGTGATCCGCTGGCAAGCCACGATTAAATAAAAAACATTAATTTCAGGGAGTTAAATTTGGCACTGGCAATGTTTGATCTGGACAATACCCTATTAGGTGGTGACTCTGATTATCTATGGGGGATGTATTTGTGTGAATGTGGGGTCTTGGATTCTGCCACCTATGCCCGCGCCAATGCGCAATTTTATGCCGATTATCAGGCGGGAACCCTGGATATTAATGCATTTTTGCAGTTCGCACTCGCTCCATTGGCAGCACACACCGATGCCGAGCTTGAGGCATGGCGGGCTGGTTTTATGCGGGAAAAAATCGCGCCAATTTTACAGCCCGCAGCGCACCAATTGCTTGCCAAACACCGTGCCCAAGGCGATACCCTGCTCATTGTCACTGCCACCAATCGCTTTATTACCGCACCGATTGCTGAGGCCTTTGGGGTTGAGCATCTAATCGCCACCGAGCTGGAGCGTGCCAATGGACGCTTTACTGGGGCGATCTGTGGTGAACCGACATTTCGTGACGGCAAGGTGACACATCTGATGCGCTGGTTAGAGGCGCACGCTGCCACCCTTGAGGGCAGCTATTTTTATAGCGATTCTATCAACGACCAACCGCTGCTCGACACAGTGACCTATCCAGTGGCCGTTGATCCTGATGAGCAGCTTGCCGCCCTCGCCCGCGAACGCCACTGGCCGATCATTTCGCTGCGTGCGGCTAGTTGAAAGCTGATCGGCTAAATTTGTCTCTCGACAACCGCGATCAATCGTTGTATATTAGAACGCCTTGGAGAGATGGCCGAGTGGCTGAAGGCGCTCCCCTGCTAAGGGAGTATAGGTTAATCCCCTATCGAGGGTTCGAATCCCTCTCTCTCCGCCATCAATAATTCCCCGCATCCAAACCATTCTGATCAGGAATATCCGCAAAAATTGTGTACTTTAACGCAAGCGGAACTGCAGAACGCACATTTGCCTTAACCAAGCAATTGTGGTTACACTTGTCGGCTTGCCTTGCTGAAGGCATTCTCCTTGTCTCACCGCGCTGTCGGGAGGCTAATTCACCCGTGAGGAGTGTTATGCGACATTACGAAGTTGTTTTTCTGGTGCATCCAAGCCAGAGTGAGCAGGTGCCAGCGATGATCGAGCGATATCGCGGCAACCTAGAGGCGCGTGGCGGTAAAATTCATCGGCTTGAGGATTGGGGGCGGCGCCAGCTTGCCTATCCGATTAAAAAAATTCATAAAGCGCATTATGTGCTGATGAACATCGAGTGCGACAACGAGGCACTGACCGAGCTAGAGGCGGCGTTTCGTTTTAACGACGCAGTGCTGCGCAACATGATTTTGCAGCGTGATCAGGCGCTGACTGAGCCATCGGTGCTGATGCGCTCTAGCGAAGAATCGGCTTCAGCCGATGGTGAGCGCCGCTCGCGCCGTGATGAGCGCGAGGATGATGACTCGAATGATGATGATGAAGATGAATAACTTATTCGCCAATCGCTAGGAGCCTGCTGTGTCCCGTTATTTTCGTCGTAAGCGTTACTGCCGTTTCAGTGCCGAAGGCATTGATGAGATCGATTACAAAGATCTGAACCTGCTGAAATCCTTTATCAGTGAGTCGGGTAAAATTGTGCCTAGCCGGATTACCGGCACCTCGGCGCGTTATCAGCGTCAACTGGCGGTCGCGGTCAAGCGCGCCCGTTATCTGGCGTTGCTGCCCTACACCGATGGTCATTAAGGAGCAAGCACGATGGATGTGATCCTATTAAAAAAAGTCGGAGGGCTGGGTCAGCTTGGTGATAAGGTCGCTGTGCGCCCAGGCTATGGGCGGAATTATCTGATTCCAGGTGGCTTTGCTGTTCCTGCGACCAAAAGCAATCTTGAGGCGTTTGAGGCGCGCCGTGCCGAGCTAGAACGCGAGGCGGCGGAATCACTCGCTGCTGCTCAGGCGCGACTGGAGCGTTCAACTGAGCTGCGGGTGACCATTGCTCGCAAAGCCGGCGATGAAGGCCGTTTATTTGGCTCTGTGGGCACCGCCGACATTGCTGCTGCGGCAACCGAGGCTGGCTTTGAGTTGACCAAGAACGAGCTACGGCTGCCCGATGGCCCGTTCCGCGCCGTTGGCGAGTACGATGTTACGCTGCATCTGCACCCCGATGTGCAAGGCTCAATTCGTGTCGATGTCGTTTCGGCAAACTAATCTGCCGCTTTGCCGCCGAGTGGATTGCTCGGCGGTGATTGCGATTTATCATGGCATGATGCGATAATCCTTTGTGAGACTGTTTACATTTTCATCAAGAGGGGCATTATCATGCGTTATCATCGTTACTTCACCGTATTGGCACTATCATCAATGATTGCTTTGGCATCAACACCGCTGTGGGCTGCTGGACCTGGGCGCGGTGCAGGTTTTGGTGCAAATTCCAATCAAGGCATGGGATCAGGTAATCTTAGAACAGCGTGTTTGGTGTCACCTGCTCAACAGCTCAATGAGACTGAAATCGATCATCTGTTGTTTATGTACGAAGAAGAAAAACTGGCGCGTGATCTCTACCTTGAATTTGCTGATTTGTGGGGTTTACCACAGTTTGCCAACATTGCTGCCTCTGAACAACGCCACATGGATGCGCTGAAATGTCAGTTAGACAAACATGCGATTGCAGACCCTGTGGCTGATTTTCCGCGTGGTGTTTTAGCCAATCCTGAGCTTCAAGACCTTCATGATGACCTGCTGGTACAAGGACAGGCCAGCGCTCAAGAAGCACTTAGAATTGGGGCATTGGTTGAGGAAATTGATATTGAGGATTTAGATAAAGCAATGGCTGCGACCACCAATCAAGAATTAGTGCAGACCTATGCCAACCTTCAGCGCGGCTCGCGCAACCATTTACGCACCTTTGCGGGTAGCCTTGAGCGGGTTGGCATCCCTTACACTGCACAGTGGCTTGATGAAGAGACAGTGGATGCGATTCTCAACAGTCCTATGGAGCGTGGTGGTCAAGGGCGCGGCAATGGTGGTGCGCGAGGTCCAGGACGGCAGGGCGGACCGAACGGCGGGCGTTTTGGTCAGTAGTGAATCGAGTGCAAAAATTGACGAGGAGCGGACTTGCATTGGCAACGCTCCTCGTCGCCTGTCAGCCAGCAGACGATGCCGCCAGTCAACTGCTTGAGGTTGCCGAACAAGGCGATCTGGCAAGTGTTGAGGCATTGTTGCGGCGCACTCGAACTGCTGATGTTCGTGATCATTGTGAGTGGACACCGCTGATGAAAGCGGCGAGCAATGGGCATGATGCCATCGTCTCGCGCCTGCTAGCGGCGGGCGCTGAGGTCGATGCCCGCGACAGCGGAGACTACACGGCGTTGCTATTAGCCGCTGGCAATAACCATCTTGCAGTGGTTAAACAATTGTTGGCAGCGGGGGCGATGATCGATCACCAAGAAACCACCCAAGGCTTCACTGCGTTGATTTGGGCTGCACAGCGCGGACATACGGCAATGGTGGCACTGCTATTGCGACAGGGCGCAGATCGCACTCTGCCCGATTTTTCTGGCAAACAGGCGCTGGATCATGCCCGTGAGCACCAGCAGCAGCCGATTATTGACTTATTGATTAGTCGTCCCAATCCCGTCTAACCTTACACTGTCAATCAAGGCTAGAACCTGCCTATAGCCATTCGCTCTGTTTTCCAAACATTCATTTGATGGTTCGTGACTTGTTAAGTTCAAGTTTTTGCTGTAGCATCTCCATGTTTGTTGAAAATTCCGTTGCTGGAAACAGTGATTCTAATTCAGTGTTTCACTTTCAACTAGGCGTTCCAAATACGCCACATCGTTTGTTTGTCATCCAGCGTTGATCTGCTATTTGACGATTTATCAATACTTCCCAGTCTTTTGGGTGGTATTGATATGCTTTTTTGTGTTAAAAGACACAGTCTTTACACTTCCCGCCGTGAATCCTTCAGGGATTCGCGCTCATTTTCCGCTAAGGAGCCACTTATATGGAGCAACGTACCATGACAGGAAAAAGCTGTGGTCATCAGCAATATGGCGATGACCCACTTTCCGTCCGCAACACCAACCATTATCAGGCCGAATATATCCACGATTTTGTCGAGCATTGGGATCAGCTCGTTGATTGGGATGGGCGCGCCAGCGCTGAAGGCGATTTTTTTATGCGCATGCTCAAAGATTCGGGCGCGAAAAAAGTGCTCGATGTCGCCACCGGCACTGGCTTTCACTCAGTGCGGCTGTTGCGTGCTGGGTTTGATGTCACCAGTGCTGATGGCAATCCCAACATGCTCGCCAAGGCCTTTGACAATGCCCGCAAACGCGACCTGTTGTTACGCACTGCGCAGGCTGATTGGCGTTGGCTTAATCGTGACATCCACGACTTTTATGATGCCGTGATCTGTCTGGGCAATTCATTCACCCATCTGTTTGATGAGAATGACCGCCGCAAGGCGCTTGCCGAGTTTTACGCCACGCTGCGCCATGACGGGATTTTAATTATCGATCAGCGCAATTATGATGCCCTGCTCGATCACAAGGTGCAGCCGACGCATAATTATTATTATTGCGGCGAGCATGTCCGCGCCTCACCTGAGCATGTTGACGACAGCCTGGCGCGTTTTTGCTATGAATTCCCCGACAAAAAGACCTTTCACCTCAATATGTTCCCGCTGCGTAAAAACTATGTGCGGCGGCTGTTGCGCGAGGTTGGATTCCAGCGCGTCACTACTTACGGCGATTTTCAGGAAACCTACCACGACGCTGAGCCAGATTTCTTTATTCATGTCGCCGAAAAGCACTATATTGCCGGAGGTGAAGAAG
>SKYD01000009.1 GCA_007128075.1 Thiorhodovibrio sp. | reverse complement strand
GGTGTTACGGCATCCTTAATGTAGATCATCTGTTCCAAAGGATCTTTTTGGACCTCTCGGGAAGGAAAGTGTTTTCATTATAATCAATTACTTGCAAGGCACGGAAATTCTCAGAGAACCATAGTTTTTATAAGAAAAGCGCAGATTTTAGGTCACAGTTACAAGCCCCTAAACGCTGCCCCTGGTAGCGCCCATCGAGAATCCGCGCACACCAGTCTTGATGTTGCAGATACCATCTGACAGTGTGCGCCAATCCAGTCTCAAAGCTGTGTTGTGGCTGCCAGCCGAGTTCGCGCTCAAGTTTACTGGCATCAATGGCATAGCGGCGGTCGTGCCCTGGGCGATCAGTGACAAAGGTTTTAAGTTGGCGGTGAGGGCGATGCGGTGAATTGGGACAGGTTTCATCGAGTAGATCGCAGAGTGTATCCACAACCTCCAAATTGGTGCGCTCGCTGTTGCCACCGATGTTATACACCTCGCCGCAGCGTCCAGCCGCCAGCACCCGCAACACCGCCTGACAATGATCCTCAACATACAGCCAATCGCGCACATTGCCCCCATCGCCATAGATTGGCAGTGGCTCCCCGACCAGTGCCTTGGCAATCATCAACGGAATCAGTTTTTCAGGAAACTGATAGGGGCCATAGTTGTTCGAGCAATTGGTGGTCAACACCGGCAGCCCATAGGTGTGATGCCAAGCACGCACCAGATGATCAGCGGCGGCTTTTGATGCCGAATAAGGTGAATTGGGCGCATAGGCCGTGGTTTCGGTGAACTTGCCCTCAGCACCCAAGGAGCCATAGACCTCATCGGTGGAGACCTGCAAAAAACGAAACGCAGTTTTGCGAGGCGCAGGCAACTGCGCCCAGTAATCGCGGGCGCATTCGAGCAGACGAAAGGTGCCGACAATGTTGGTCTCGATAAAGGCCGCTGGTCCATCAATCGAGCGATCCACATGGCTTTCAGCCGCAAAATGCACGATGGCATCGACGGCATGTTCATGCAGCAGACGCGACACCAGATCGGCATCGCCGATGTCGCCAGCGACAAAGCGATGACGCGGCTCACTGGCAAGATCGGCGAGGCTGTCGAGATTGCCCGCATAAGTGAGCTTATCCAGATTAACAATGCGTCTATCAGGGTCGGCAAGTGCCGAGCGCACAAAATTGCTGCCAATAAAACCGGCACCGCCGGTGACCAACAATGTCTGCATGATAATTACTCGGAATAGCCGCGTCCGAGGGCGCGTGAATCGCGGGGGAAATAACTGACTCGTCCCGAGGGCACGACGGTGACTCCGCCGGAGCTGACCGGATAAGAATGATCCGGCGCGTCATCGTAACCAATCACGGTGCCAGGTTCGATGATGTTATGGCGATCCACAATCACTCGCCGTAGACGCGAGCCTTTGCAGACGCGCACATAGTCCATGATGATGCACTCATCTAGCTCAACATCGTCCTCAATCACCGCCTCACGACGGATAATGGAATCTTTCACCAGACAATTGTGATGCACCACGGTTGCGGCGCCCAATAGGGTGTTTTCAATCTGGCTGCCGAGCACCCGCGCCACCGGTCCTTGATAGTTGCTGGAATAAATCGGCCACTCAGGGTTGAAGGCATCGAATACCGGTTCGGCACCGAGCACATCTTTATGTGCCTGAAAATAGGCATCAATGCCACCGACATCGCGCCAATAGGTTTGATCTTCATAGGGCTTGATGCCTGGAATCTCGTTGCTGGCGAAATCATAGGCAAACAGCCGATGATTGGAACTGAGCAAGCGTGGCAACACATGCTGACCAAAATCGGTCTCACCTGCCTGTTCACAATCGCGCAAGGCTTTCATCAGCACATTGGTGTTAAAAATATAGTTACCCATCGAGGCAAAGGCGGCATCAGGATTGCCCGGCATCGGCGACGGATTGGCGGGTTTTTCTTGAAAAGCCTCAATGCGTCCATCAGCGCCGGCAGCAATCACCCCAAAGCTCTTGGCATCTTCTAAGGGCACCGGTAGCGCGGCAATGGTGACATCCGCCTCACAGGCTTTGTGAAAATCCACCATCTGGCGGATATCCATGCGATAGATATGATCCGCCCCAAACACGACAACCAGATCCGGTCCGTGGTCTTCGATCAAATTCATGTTTTGATGCACTGCATCCGCCGTGCCTTGAAACCAACTGGAGCCAATGCGCATCTGTGGCGGCACCACGGTGACGAACTGATCTTGTAACAGCGGCGAGATTGTCCACGCTTTGCGTACATGCTCGATCAGCGATTGCGATTTGTATTGCACCAGCAGATAGATGGTGCGAATCTGTGAATTGATAAGGTTGCTGAGTACAAAATCAACGATACGGTAACGCGAGCCAAAGGGCACCGATGGTTTAGAACGCGCCGCCGTCAACGGCTGTAAGCGTGAGCCTTGGCCGCCGGCCATGACAAAAGCGATAATCCGATCAGAAGACATTTAACACCTCTCGTTTGCCTTTGGAATAATTGAATGACAACACGCGCCACTGTGCTTTAGTGCCGCCCATCTTGCCCATTGTTCTGCACCTCGTCGCGATGACTAAGCGCAGTGAGTGGCTCGGAATTGGCGATCAGCCGCTCGTCACTGCGTCCACGCAGCCGTTTTTCTTGCCGCACCCGCACCCCATAGCCGAGTGCGGCACCGCCTGCCGCCGACACCACCAACAAACCGGCGGTGAACAATTGGGCAGCCATCATGGCAACGCCAACACCTGCCATCCCGCCGACGGCAATCCCAGTTTTGAGTTTAGCACTGGCGTTGCCTTTCGTCTTGGTATGTTTCAGCGTTAGGCGTGCCTTGTCGCGCTCAGCATCCAGCCGAATTTTTTCACGCTCACGGGCATAGCGTTGTTGCTGACGCGCCAGTGCTTGTTGGCGGCCACCGCCGGCGATGGATTCAAACCAGAAACTCGCCATCAGACCGCAGGCAACACCCACTGCGACAAATAGCGACCAAGTAAGTGCGACCTCGGTTTGCAACGCGGTGTAGGTGAGCAACACAGTGACACCTTGCAATACCAAAATACCAATGAGAAATTTGATCAAGCTGCTGACACGGTGCAGAAACATGGTGGCGATATCCTTAGAAACAGTTGAATCGCCGCGATTATAGCACAGGGCGTGCGGTCGCAGTTTGCTGCAAGCCAATGAGAAAAACCCACGAGGCTTCTGCCTGTGCCAGCAGTGCCGCAGTCGAAGCCTGTTCGCTGATGTTGTCGATCTTTGCCAGCAGCCGCGAGCCAAGCATGGTTAAGATCATCTGTGGCGAGCGGTTTGGGTCTAGTGGACGATCATAAAGATCAACAACCCAGTACATCGATTCAGCGCCAATGCCTTCTAAATCCACCATCAATAACGAGGTTTCTTGTGTCGGCGGCAGCCCTGGTTGACCCGTTGTAATCAAAAATGGCCCGCGACCTGAGCGCAGTCGGGCCGCTGGTAGTGAATGACCGCGGTGTTCAAGATGGGCTGCCAGCGATTCACGCGCTGCTCGGGTCAACTTAGGTGCAGTGCGCGCTGCCAGCTCTGGGGCATCACTATAGATATGAATTGGCAATAAAAACACATGTTCCTGGCGCGCAGTGGAATGATTGGGCTTTAACACATAGGTTTCGATGTTGCGTAATAATTCGCGCTCATTGTGGCGCCACGCCAGCGGGCGGCGGGTGCTGTTGTCCTGATCACCAAATAAAACATAGGTGTAGGCACCATAAGCCGCTGGCGTGGAGATAAACAACCGCTGCGGATCATTGGCTGCCAACATCGGCGCATCCAGTGGCGGAAACTGTGCCAACGCAAACTGAAAGGCACGGGTGCCTGCCAAGCCGATGTCAGGATCAGGGCGCGGTTGGTCAGGGCGTGGCGGAGTTGGATCTAGCGATGGCGGCGCAGAATCCATGGTCATAGTGCCACATCCGCCAGCAACCAGCACCGCCAACAGAGCGCAGAGCTTTTGGATAGCCCCTGTTTTCTTTAGCAAACCTAAAAACTTGCAAAACCGACTAAATTCTCTAGCCATAGGGGGTGCTTTCTTTCAAATACCATTGATAAGTCTGGCGTATGCCGTCGACAAGTTCAATGCGAGCGCACCAGCCGAGCGCCTGGAGCTTGCTGCTAATGAGCAATTTTTGCGGTGCGCCGTCGGGCTTACTGGAATCATAGCGCAGATCCCCTTCATAGCCGACCACTTGTTGAATGATTTCTGCCAGCTCGCGGATGCTTAGATCAGATCCCGAGCCGACATTGAGATGCGAACACATCGGTTCGGTTGCGGTGCGGTACTGTTGTCGTGACAGCCCCATCACATGCAAGCAAGCGGCAGCGAGATCATCGACATGGAGGAATTCGCGCCGTGCCTGACCGCTGCCCCAGATGACCATTTGTGGCTGCTGATTTGTTTTTGCTTCGTGACATTTGCGGATCAAAGCGGGGAGCACATGGCTGGTGTTAAGATCGAAATGGTCGCCTGGGCCATAAAGGTTGGTGGGCATCAGGCTACGAAAATCGGTATCATATTGGCGATTATACGATTCACAAAGTTTAATGCCAGCGATCTTGGCAATGGCATAAGGCTCGTTGGTTGGCTCCAGGGCGCCAGTGAGCAGTGCAGATTCAGCCATGGGCTGCGCGGCCAACCGTGGATAAATGCACGAGCTGCCTAAAAATAGCAGCCGCTCGACACCATAACGCCACGCGGCATGAATCACATGGCTGGCAATCATTAAATTTTGATAAATAAATTCAGCAGGATAGTGGCTGTTGGCTTGAATACCGCCCACTCGGGCGGCGGCAAGATAAACCTGCGTTGGCCGTTCGGTGGCAAAAAACTGTTCCACTGCTGCCTGATCACAGAGGTCAAGCTGGTGACGGGTGCGGGTGATGAGGGTGCAGCGCGGATCAGCAGACAACGCCCGCACCAGCGCCTGGCCAACCATCCCACGGTGTCCAGCGACATAGATGCGTTGTGTTGGATTGATCGCCTTGGTATTGTTCATTCAATCAATTTTCGCTACGGGAAACCATATCTATGCCAACGACAATCGGGATCGTGATTGATCCGCTAGAGACCCTTCGCGTCAACAAGGACAGCACCATTGCGATGATGCTAGCCGCCCAGCGGCGTGGTTGGCAAGTGCGGGTGATGGAGCTTGGTGATCTCATGTTACGCGATGCGCGGACCTATGGGCGCAGTTGTCGCATTGAGGTGCGTGATCAACCCCAAGATTGGTACAGGCTCGATGATGAGCAAATCGCGCCACTGGATGAGTTGAGCGCCGTGTTGATGCGCAAAGACCCGCCGTTTGATATGGAATATATCCAAGTGACTTATTTGCTAGAGCGTGCCGAGCAGCGCGGGTGCTTGATTGTCAATCGCCCACAGGCACTTCGTGATGCCAACGAAAAGCTGTTTGCGACTGAGTTTGTTGACTATTGCCCAGCGCATCGGGTGACCCGCCAGCCCCAAGAACTGCGCGATTTTCTTGATCAGCATCAGGATATCATCCTCAAGCCGCTCGACGGCATGGGTGGACAGTCGATCTTTAGAGTCCGTGCAGGCGACCCCAACACCGCGGTGATCATTGAAACCATCACCCACCATGGCCAGCGTTTTTGTATGGCACAGCGTTTTATCCCTGAGATTGCTGATGGCGACAAGCGGCTATTGATCGTTGGCGGCGAGCCAGTGGAGTATGTGTTGGCGAGGATTCCCGCCCCTGGCGAGAGTCGCGGCAATCTGGCAGCCGGTGCCCGTGCTGAAACCCGCCTGTTGACCGCCCGCGAGCGCGAGATTGTTGCCACTGTGGGGAAGGTCTTGATGCAACGCGGGATTTTGTTTGCCGGGCTGGATATTATTGGCGACTGGCTGACTGAGATTAACATCACCAGCCCGACCTGCATCCGCGAGATTGATCGCGAACGCGGCACAGACATTGCCGATCAGTTGATGAGCGTCATTGCGCGTCAATTGCATCTGACGAGCGAATGAATCCACAGAAATTGCTGCATTGACACAACCAGCCCCACCACTTAGGGCAGGGCTTAGCTGTTATTTCGTGTTAAGTCACCTTCACCCGAATCTCGCCGCCGCCATTGGGGTCGGTCAGATGCACTGCACAGGCGATGCAGGGATCAAACGAGTGGATGGTGCGCAAGACCTCAATCGGCTGTTGGGGGTCGTGCAGGGTGGTGTTGTCTTGGAGGGCGGCCTCATAGGCACCCGGTACACCCTGTTCATCACGCGGACCCGCATTCCAGGTTGAGGGCACCACCGCCTGATAGTTGTCGATCTTGCCGTTTTTGATCACGATCCAATGCCCCAGCGCTCCCCGTGGGGCTTCCATAAATCCAGCACCGCGTGCCTGGCTTGGCCAGCGATTCGGCTCCCAGAGTTCATCGTTAAAGGTGCGGGTGTCGCCACTGCGGATGTTGGCAATGAGCTGGTCATACCAGCCGGGCAGAGTATCAGCAATCAGCTTCGCCTCTAGGGTGCGGGCGGCGGTGCGTCCCAGGGTTGAATAGAGCGCGTCAATCGGGGCATTGAGCTGGGCAAGGGTGCGATCCACCAGGTCTTTGGCGCGGTCATGGCCGCCGGCGCTGGGATCGGCATAGAGCAACAACAGCCGTGCCAAGGGGCCAACCTCGACTGAATGCTGCTTCCAACGCGGCGATTTCATCCACGAATAGCCGTCGTTAATATCTAGGTGGGTATAGGGTGGTGCGACTCCACCGCGGCGGTTGTATTCAAGGCGCGTTTGACCACGATAAGGATGCCGTGGGCTGTCGTTGCCGCCCGAATAGCGATACCACGAGTGGGCAATCGATTCCTGAATCTCGTCCTCATTGTGTAGATCAACCGGATGAATCTCGGCAAGATTGCGCTGCAAGATCACCCCACGCGGGAACAGCAGCCGCTCAGGATCAGTGACCGTCAGCGGCAGATCGCCATAGGACATAAAATTGCCCAGCCCCTC